>NZ_LEKG01000031.1:0-48978 GCF_001029515.1 Micromonospora sp. RV43
CGGCGACGCCGAGCAGGCGGGCCGTCTCGCGGTGCCCCAGGCGGGTACGCGGATCGCGCCGCAGCAGCCCGGCCAGCACCGGCGCCAGCGGGCCGGCGTGCGGGGCCGGGTCGGGCGGCCGGGTGGCGAGTGCGGCGAGCGTGGCCATCGCGGTGCTGCGGGCGTACGGGGAGCGGCCCTCCACCGCGGCGTGCAGCGTGGCGCCGAGCGACCACATGTCCGCCTCGACGCTCGACACGCCCTCGGCGGCCCGCTCCGGTGCGACGTACTGGGGGGAGCCGAGGACCAGGCCGGGCCGGGTCATCGCGCCGTCGCCGCCCTGGAACACGGCCAGCCCGAAGTCGGTGAGCAGCACCCGCCCGTCCCGGGCCAGCAGCACGTTCGCGGGCTTCACGTCCCGGTGCAGCACCCCGGCGTCGTGCGCGGCGCGCAGCGCGGCAAGCACCGACAGGCCGATCTCGGCGGCGCGACCGGGCGGCAGCGGCCCGTCGGTCTCGATGATCTCCTGGAGCGAGCGCGACGGGACGTACTCCATGATCAGCCAGGGTTCGCCCTGGACCCGGACCACGTCGTAGACCCGCACCACGTTGGGGTGGTTGAGCCGCGCGGACGTCCGCGCCTCGCGCAGCGTACGGGCGCGCAGCTCGTCCTGCTCGTTCTCGGCGAGCCAGTTCGGCGGCACGACCTGCTTCACCGCGACCTCGCGTTGCAGCTCCTCGTCGCGCGCCCGCCAGACCTGGCCCATCCCGCCGCGGCCGACCAGTTCGAGCAGGCGGTACCGCCCGGCGATCACTACCTCCTGCACCGCACTCCTCACCGCTGGTCAGTGGTCCACAATAGCCAACGGATCGGACGGTACCTATCGCATGTCAGCGCGTCCTGCTCCTAACTCGCCGCGCCGGCGAGCAGGTTCCCCTCCGGGACGGCGATCGGGGACCGGTCACCGGCCAGCAGGGCGGTGGCCCGGCGGGTCTGGAACGCGTCGTGGTCGCGGCGGGCGGTGGCGTAGGCGGCGGCGGTCCGGGCGGCGATCGCCGACCAGGTGTAGCGCCGGCTGACCATGGTCCGGGCCTTGCGCGCCACCCGCCGGGCGAAGACCTCGTCGCCGAGCAGCCGGTCGACGGCGCCGGCCAGCGCGTCCGGGTCGCCGTGCGGGAACGTCACCCCCGTGACGCCGGGTTCGACGATCTCGGCCAGCCCGCCGGTACGCGCCACAGCGAGCGGCGCTCCGGCCGCAGCCGCCTCCAGCGCGATCATGCCGAACGGCTCGTAGAGGCTGGGGATCACCGTGGCGTCGGTGGCGGCGAGCACCGCGGGAAGCTGGGTGGCGTCCATGAAACCGGCGAACCGGACCGTGTCTCCCACGTGCAGCCGCCGCGCCTGGTCGACCAGCTCGTCGCGGTACGGCCCGTCCCCGGCGATCACCACCCGCAGGCCGGGGTGCCGCTTCGCCAGGTGCGGCACGGCGTGCACGAGGTGCTGCACGCCCTTCTCGTAGACCAGGCGGCCGGCGTACCCGACGAGCGGCCCGCCCGCGGCGAAGCGCGCCCGGGCGGAGGCGACCGCGTGCGGCCGCGCCCGCCAGGCCCGGTCGTCGACGCCGTTGGCGACCACGTCGATGCGTCCGGCCGGTACGCCGAACAGCCGGGCCACCTGGTCGCGCATGTACCCGGAGCAGGCGATCACCCGGCCGGAGGCGTTGCTCAGCCAGTGCTCGACGCCGTGGATGGTGCGGTTCATCTCCTCCGGCAGCCAGCCCTGGTGCCGGCCCGCCTCGGTGGCGTGGATGGTGGTCAGCAGCGGCACGTCCAGGTGCTCGGCCAGCGTGACGGCGGTGTGTGCAACCAGCCAGTCGTGGGCGTGGATCACGTCGTAGGTGCCGGACGAGGCGGCGCGCAGCGCGGCCCGGGTGAGCGTGTGGTTGAACGCCATCGTCCAGGCCAGCAGCGAATCGGTGGCGAGCGGGAACCGGACCGGATCCTCGGCGGCCCGGACGATGCGGACGCCGTCGGCGTACTCCTCCAGGGGAGCGCCCTCGGCGTGGCGGGTGACGACCGTGACCTCGTGCCCGGCGGCGGCAAGCGCCACTGACAGCGCGTGGACGTGGCGGCCGAGGCCACCGACGAGCACCGGCGGGTACTCCCAGGAGAGCAGCAGCACCCGCAGGCGCCGGGCGGGCTGGATGTCGATCACTTCGGCGTCAGCTGACACGCGGCCCCCTTCGAGTTGTGGCGTCCCCACCCCGGCGGCGTCGCCGCGGTGCCGGGTGGGGTCGCCGCCCATCCTGCCGAGGGGTCGATAACCGGCGGCGACGCGCCGGTTGCCGGTCTGTAACGCGTTACCGGCGCATCCGCCGAGCGCGTAGCAGCTCGGCCACCGACCACGCCTGGAACGGGCATCCGGTGGCCGCGTGCGGCGCCGCGCCGTCGGCTGTCTCGCTCACCGAGCCCAGGCCGTCCTCGGCGAGGTGGCCCACGAGCCCCACCAGCAGGTCGTCGGTGGGCAGCCCGGCCCGGCGGTACGCGTCCAGCAGCGGCCCGGTCAGCCACGGCCAGACGGTGCCCTGGTGGTACGCGGAGTCCCGCTCGGCGGGCCCGCCCCGGTGCCGTCCGGTGTAGCCGGGGGAGTCCGGGGCGAGGCTGCGCGGTCCGAGCGGGGTGAACAGCGCCTCGGTGATCCGTCGTAGCGTGGCCTCGTCCGGCTCCAGCGGGGCGTGCGGCAGGGACCAGGCGAGCAACTGGTTGGGGCGCAGCAGGTCGTCGTCGTGGTGCGCGGCCCCGCCGAGCGGGTACGCGGGCGCCGGGGCGTCGACCACGTCGTGCAGCCAGCCGGCCGGGGCGGGGAACCGCTCCCGGAATGCGGTGGTGGCCCGGTGGTGCAGGGCGTGCAACCCGGCGGCGTCGCGTCCGGCCAGCTCGGTCAGCTCGGCGAGCCCGGCCAGCCCGTTGATCCACAGCGCGTTGACCTCGACCGGCTTGCCGGTACGCGGGGTCACCGGCACCCCGTACACGCGGGCGTCCATCCAGGTGAGCGCCACGTCCGGCGGGCCGCCCTGGGCCAGCAGCCCGTCGGCCGGGTCGACGCCGATGCCGTACCGGGTGCCCGCCACGTGCGCCTCGATCACGCCGTGCAGCGCGGGCAGCAGCTCGTCGCCCAGGTCGGTGTCGCCGGTGACTGTGACGTGCCGGTGCACCGCGTGCAGGAACCACAGCGTCGCGTCGACGGTGTTGTACTCGACCCGGCCGGTGTCGGCCGTGTTCGCCAGCATGCCCTCGTTCAGCGTGGCCGCGTACGCCCGCAGCAGGTCCCGGCCCTCGTCGGCCCGGTTCGTGCACAGGAACAGGCCCTCGTAGGAGATCATCGTGTCCCGCGACCAGGCCCCGAACCAGGGGTAGCCGGCGACCACGTCGGGGCCGGTGGCGGTGCGCACCACGAACGCGTCGGCGGCCAGCGCGAGCGTCGCCTCGACCGCGTCGCCGGGTTCCGCCGCCGCGACCACCGCACGGCTGCGCCGCCGGGCCGCCTCGACCACGGCGGTCGCCGGTGGCGGCTCCTCGGCCAGCTCGTCCGCCCAGGCCAGCACGGACACGGTCGCGCCCGGCTCGTCGAGCGCGCCGGTGAACCGGCCCGCGTACCAGAGGTCCTCGTCCGGGTGCAGGCCGCGCTCGGCCTCGGTCCGGTGGCGCACCCCGTGCCACCACTGCCCCTCCGGGGTCCAGTCCGGCCCGGCCAGGCGGTACGCGCCGTCGATCACCGCGCCGCCGGCCGCCGGTTCCAGCCGGGGCGCCGGGCCGTCGGCGCGCCGCTCGCCGTGCGCGTCGCGCCAGGTGCAGGCCGCGGCCAGGTCCAGCCGCACCGGGCCGCCGGAGATCAGCCGGTGCACCACCGCCACGCAGGAACGGCCGTACGTCATGGCGATCTCCCGCTCGATCACCACGTCGCCGATGCGCCAGCGCCAGCGGGGCACCCCGTCGGCCAGGTCGAAGCGCTCCAGCAGCTCGAAGCCGCGCGGGTCGACCACGCCGGAGGACCACTCGTGCGCGCCGAGGCGGACCTGCCGCCCCGACGGCAGTGTCACCGCCGGGTCGAGGCTCACGAGTCCCACCTTGCGGGACGCCGGCGTGTCACCGGCCACCACGAGCAGCCCGTGATACCGGCGGGTACGCAGTCCGGCGACGGTGCCCATGGCGTACCCGCCGCGCCCGTCCGTGACCAGCCATTCCCGCGCGGCGGCGGCGGACAGCTCGCCGCAGACCCGCGGCCCGAAACGGATGTCGATCAACTTTCCTCCACCGGCAGCGAGGTGTGACATGCCACGGCGACAATGGCCGCTGTGGAGATGTACCCCGGCGGCGTCGAAGATGTGCCAGTGATCACCGACCGGTCGACCTCCGCGTCCCCCGACCCCGAGCGGCACCGGCTCGCCCAGGCCGACGCCGGGGAGCAGGACTGGCGCGCATGGGGCCCCTATCTGTCCGAGCGGGCGTGGGGGACGGTCCGGGAGGACTACAGCGAACACGGCACGGCGTGGGACTACTTCCCCCACGACCACGCGCGGTCCCGAGCGTACCGGTGGAACGAGGACGGCATGGCGGGCGTCTGCGACGACCGGCAGACGTTCTGCTTCGCGCTCGCGCTGTGGAACGGGCGCGACCCGATCCTCAAGGAGCGGATGTTCGGCCTCGGCGGCGACGGCGGCAACCACGGGGAGGACGTCAAGGAGTACTGGTGGTACCTCGACAGCACGCCGACGCACTCCTTCATGCGCTGGCGCTACCACTACCCGCAGGCCGCCTTCCCGTACGACGAGCTGGTCGCGGTGAACGCGCTGCGCGGCCGGGACGACACCGAGTACGAGCTGGTGGACACCGGCATCTTCGACGACGACAGGTACTGGGCGGTGACTGTCGACTACGCCAAGGCGTCGCCGACGGACATGTGCGTGCTGGTCACAGTGGCGAACCGGGGCGACGAGGACGCGACGCTGCACGTGCTGCCGACGCTGTGGTTCCGCAACACCTGGGCGTGGGGCCTGCCGGGCACCGACCGGATGCCGAAGCTGACCGGCGAGGAGGCCGGGGCGCGGGGCGGCGCCCGGCTCGTCGGTGACCACTGGGTGCTCGGCCAGATCCTGCTGGAGGGCGACGGCGACGCGGTGCCGCTGCTGTGCGACAACGAGACCAACGCCGAGCGGCTGTGGGGGCTGCCCGGGCGGTCGGCGTACCCGAAGGACGGCATCAACGACCACGTCGTGGCCGGCGCGGCCACCGTCAACCCGGACCGCACCGGCACCAAGGGCGCGCTGCACTACGTGCTGGACGTACCGGCGGGCGAGCAGCGGCAGATCCGGCTGCGGCTGACCCGTACCGCGCCGCCGCCGGCCGCCGCGCCACCCGCCCCGGCCGACCTGGGCGACGGGTTCGACACCGTGCTCTGGGCGCGCCGGGCCGAGGCGAACCGCTTCTTCGACAGCGTCATCCCGGCCGCCGCCACCGCCGACGAGGCCCTGGTCGCGCGCCAGGCCATCGCCGGGCTCATGTGGGGCAAGCAGTTCTACCACTTCGACGTCGAACGCTGGCTCGCCGGCGACCCCGGCTCCGCGCCCCCGCCGTCCGGCCGCCGGCACGGGCGCAACAGCGCCTGGTGGCACATGAACAGCTTCGACGTGATCTCCATGCCGGACCCGTGGGAGTACCCCTGGTACGCGGCCTGGGACCTGGCCTTCCACTGCGTCACCATCGCCCGGGTCGACCCGGGCTTCGCCAAGGAGCAGATCCTCCTGCTGCTGCGCGAGTGGTACCTGCACCCCAACGGGCAGATCCCGGCGTACGAGTGGGCGTTCGGGGACGTGAACCCGCCGGTGCACGCCTGGGCGGCGCTGAGGGTCTTCGAGATCGACGGCTCCCGGGACCACGAGTTCCTCGCCCGGGTGATGCACAAGCTGCTGCTCAACTTCACCTGGTGGGTCAACCGCAAGGACACCGGCGGCAACAACGTCTTCGAGGGCGGCTTCCTCGGGCTGGACAACGTCGGCCCGTTCGACCGCTCGGCCGCGCTGCCGGTCGCCGGGGTGCTGGAGCAGTCCGACGGCACCGGCTGGATGGCCATGTACGCGCTCAACCTGCTCGACATGGCGATCGTGCTGGCCGAGCACGACCGCGCGTACGTGGACACCGCCACCAAGTTCTTCGAGCACTTCGCGTACATCGCCGCGGCGGCGTACCACCAGGGGCTGTGGGACGCCGAGGACGCGTTCTTCTACGACGTGCTGCGCCTGGCCGACGGGACGAAGGTGCCGCTGAAGGTGCGCTCGGTGGTCGGGCTGCTGCCGCTCGCAGCCGTCACCCGGCTCACCGCCCGGACCATGCGCCGCCTGCCCGAGCTGGGCGCCCGGCTGCGCTGGTTCCTCACCAACCGCCCCGAGTACGCCGAGGTGATCGGCGCCCGCCGGATCGGGCCCGACGGCCGCCAGCAGCGGCTGCTGTCGATGGTCGCCCCGGACCAGGTGGTACGGCTGCTGGCCCGGATGCTCGACACCGACGAGTTCCTCTCCGAGTACGGGCTGCGCACGCTGTCCCGGGCCCACCTGGACAAGCCGTTCACCGTCACGCTCGGCGGGCAGGAGTTCAGCGTCGGCTACGAGCCGGCCGAGTCGACCAGCGGCCTGTTCGGCGGCAACTCCAACTGGCGCGGCCCGATCTGGATGCCGACGAACTTCCTGCTGATCAGCGCGCTGCGCGACTACGCCGCGTTCTTCGGCGACGACCTCCAGGTCGAGTACCCGACCCGGTCCGGCGTGAAGCGCACGCTCGACGAGATCGCCGACGACCTGTCCGCGCGGCTGATCTCGCTGTTCACCCGCGACGGCTGGGGACGGCGGCCGATCTACGGCGCCGCCCAGCTGTTCCAGACCCACCCGGACTGGCGCGACCTGATCTGCTTCCCGGAGTACTTCCACGGCGACAACGGCGCCGGCCTGGGCGCCTGGCACCAGACCGGGTGGACCGCGCTGGTCGCCGACCTGATCCTCACCTTGCGCCGCTGACGCGGCCGAACCCTCACCTTGCGTCGCTGACGCGGCCGAACCCTCACCTTGCGTCGCTGACGCGCGGGGCGCGACGGGAAGCCCTCGCCGCGCCCCGCACGCTCACGGCAGCGGCAGGAACGCCAGCCGGGCGTGGTACTCGCCGGCCACCGTCACCGTGTCGCTGCCGACCCACAGACCCCGGTCGGTGGCGTACAGCTCGCCGGTGCCCACCCCGCGGTCCTTCGTCGGGTTCCAGGGCAGCGCCTTGCCCGTGGTCGGGTGGATCGCCCCGATGCCCGGCCGGGACACCGCGCCCGGACCGGCCGAGTTGCGGCCCTGCGGGTTGTCCAGCCAGCGCTGGTGCCCGCCGACGTAGACCGCCGCGCCGGTCACCGCCACCGACAGCAGCGTGTCGCCGCCGGTGTAGTTGGCCCAGGTCGGCTGCTTGCCGCCGGTGGCCGTACCGAACTCGAAGCGCGCCGCGGCGTCGCAGAGCGTGCCCGGGAACGCCGCGCCGGTGGTGACGACCGCGAACCAGGTGCCGTCCGGGGAGATGTCCACCCCGCGCAGGTACGACGGCATCGACCGCGCGCACTGCGGCTGGTAGCGGTCGGTGGCCCAGCCGGAGAGCGTGGCGCCCGCGCCGGACAGGTTCGCCACCGCGAGCTGGTGCCGGGCCACCCCCGCCACCGTGCTGAAGTTGCCGGCGAACACCAGCCGGGTGCCGTCGGCGGAGACGTCCAGCGCCTCGACCTTCACCGGCGCGGTGGCGCCGGACGTGGTCTTGCGCGGGCCGGCCAGGTTCAGGTTGACCGACGCGTCGGCCGCCCCGGTGGTGGCGTTCACCGCCGCCAGGGCACGCCGGGTCACCCCGCCGACGGTCTGGAACGCGCCGCCGACGATCAGCCGGTTGCCGACCAGGCGTACGTCGTTCACCTGGTTGTTCAGCGCCGGCGTGGTGAAACCGGCGACCCGGGCGCCGGTGGCCGCGTCGATCCGGGCCAGCCGGGACGCCGCCGTGCCGTTGACAGTGGTGAACGCGCCGCCGATGTAGAGCGAGCGGCCGTCCGGCGCGGCGGCGAGCGCCTTGACCGCGCCGTTGACCTGCGGCCGGAACGTGGTGTCGATCCGGCCGGTGGTCGCGTCCAGCGCCACCAGCCGGGGCATCGCCAGCTGGGCCGACTGGCCGGCGTTGCGCACCTTGGTGAACGTGCCTGCCACGTACACGCGGTTGCCGATCTGGAGGATGCGGTGGACGGTGCCGTCCAGCGCGTGCGGCGTCCAGTCGACCGGGTTGGTGCCGACCACTGTGGTGTGTGAGGCGTTGACGGCCAGCGCCGGGGATCCCGGCAGCGCCGCGCCCGCGACGGCGAGCGTCGCGGCCACCGCGACGGCGGCGCGCCGCCGGCGCCGTCGTCCAGGTGGATGATCGGGTGAGATCGTCATGGCCGAAGCATGCCGTCGGACCAGGGATTCCGCAGTCGGGTAGCCGCCGGTAACGGGCCGCCGACCGGATAATCCGCGTGGCCCGTCCGGCGGTCGGACAGTACGGTGTGCGAGGTCCGCGAGGGGGAGGGGGACGCGATGCCGTCGCGCCGGGACGCCGCCGTGCTGGTCTTCGACGCCGACGACACGCTCTGGGAGAACAACGTCCTGTTCGAGCGCGTCATCGACGACTTCCTCACCTGGCTCGACCACCCCACGCTGGACCGGGCCCGGATCCGCGCGGTGCTCGACGACATCGAGCGCGCGAACGCCGTTGCGCACGGCTACGGCAGCAAGGTCTTCCTGCGCAGCCTCGGCGAGTGCCTGGAGAAGCTGCGCGAGCGTCCGGCCACCGCGCGGGAGCGCACCGAGATCGAGCAGCTCGCCGCGGCGCTGGTCGGGCACCAGGTGGAGCTGATGCCGGGCGTGGCCGAGACGCTCGACGACCTGGCCGGGCGGCACGAGCTGCTGCTGCTGACCAAGGGCGAGCGCGAGGAGCAGCAGCGCAAGCTGGACGCGTGCGGGCTGCTGCACCACTTCCGCGCCGCGCACATCGTGCCGGAGAAGGACGCGGACACCTACCGCTGGCTGGCCCGCGAGCACGCCTTCGACCCGGCCGCCGCCTGGATGATCGGCAACTCGCCGCGCTCGGACATCCTGCCCGCGCGGGCGGCCGGGATGAACGCGGTCTTCATCCCGAACGAGAACACCTGGGTCCTGGAGCACGACGAGCTGGACCCGTCCGACCAGTGGGTGATCCGGCTGGCCGCGTTCCCCGACCTGGTCCACCACTTCTGACCGGGCCGGTAACGTCCGGGACGTGCCGCTGACCTTCCCGTCGCACCTGGCGCCGGTGCTGCCGCTGAAGCTGTGGCGGCCGGGCTGGTTCGACGGGGTGGCGCTGTGCACCGGCGCGGTGGCGCCGGACGTCGCGTACCTGTTCACCGGCACGGCGCCGGCCCAGAACCTGCGCACGCACACGCTCGGCGGCCTGCTCTGGTGGTGCCTGCCGGTCGCCCTCGTGTACGCCTGGGTGGTGCGCCGCGTGATCGCCGGCATCGCGGTGCACCTGCCCGGGCAGCGGTTGTTCGGCTGGCCCTGGTACGCGACCCTGGCCCGGGTACGCCACCCCTGGCAGGTCACCGTCTGCTCGGTGCTCATCGGCGCGTTCAGCCACGTGGCGTGGGACCGGGTCAGCGACAGCGAGCGGCTGCCCCGGCTGCTGGGGATCGCGGACTTCCACGCCGTGACCGGCGTGTACTGGTACCGGTTCGTGGACGTGGTGGCCGGTCTCGCCGGTGCGCTGCTGGTGGTCGTCCTGGCCGTCTCCGAGGCCCGCCGCGGCGTGCGGACCGGTGGCGTACGCGAACCCGTGCCGGAGACGAACCCGTCGGTGTTCTGGCGGGTGGCGCTGGCGGTCACCGGGCTCGGCGCGCTGCTGATGCCCGCGCTGCCGGCGGCCGGCGTCCCCGCCCCAGCGGGCGTCCGGGCGCTGCACGTGGCCGCGCTGGCGCTCGTCGCCGGGGCCGTCGCGGCCCGGACCGTCCCGCCGCGACCGGCCGGGCGCAGTCCGCGTCTCGAAGTCGAACAGCGCGAAACCGGCTGACCCCGTTACGCCGACATGCCGCAATTCGGCATAGACATCAATCACAAGCGCGGTCGCCGGTCATCGCTTGTCCGGCCTGCGCGGACGCGCCTAGCCTGAGCCGGCGCCCACGTCTCGTCGGGGTGAGACGGGGGCGCACCGGAGTCCGGTGGTAAGAGCACCGTGGAGCTGAGTGCGGGCATACCGGCTCGCCGTGCGGAGCCCGGCGGAAGGCGTCGTGCCACGCCTGCCGCGTTCCCGCGGCGCAGACCGCTACCGAACCGGACGGCCGGGGTCAGGACCGGGGAGTTGCGGACCCGGTCCTGACCCGTCCGGCACCCCTCACCGCCGCCCGGATTGCCGGTGGGACACCTCTGGTGCGTGAGCCGGTCACGGAGCGACACTGAGTCATGACACCTCAGCGCGTACCGCTGCTCGCCGGCCTGGTCGTGCTGTTCGCGGCGGCCTGCACGGCGACCGGCCACGACGGCGCGTCCCCGGCGCCCACCCCGACGGTCGCGGCGGCGTCCGCGCCGGCCGGGACCGATGCGCCGGAAGCCACGCCCACCCCGCCCGTGCCGACCGAGGCGGCGTCGACCGCCGGATCCTGGCGCGTCACCTGGGGCTGGGCGGTGCCCGGCGGCCCCGCCCGGGTGACTCATCGGGTACGGGTGCCGGTCACCCCGCCGCCCGGGGAACCGCTGCCCGTCCTGGTGGCGGTCGACGTCGGCGACCACCCGGCGGAGGGGTTCAGCCGGATCACGTTCGCCTTCCGCGGACCCACACCGTCCTACGAGGTCGCCTACGTGCCGCAGGTGGTGACCGAGGGGCGTGGAGCACCGGTCGCGCTGCCCGGCACGGCGTACCTGTCGGTGCGTTTCGAGCCGGCCCAGGCGCACGACGCCCGGGGCGGCGGTACGGCGGACCTGCCACCGGCGGCCATCCGCTTCCCGACGCTGCGCGGATGGGCCGTGGCCGGCGACTTCGAGGGGCACCTCAGCTTCGGGCTCGGCCTGCGACCGCCCGAAGGCGGCCGGCTGCCGGTGCGGCTGGGGGAGGGCGACCGCCCGGACGGCACGCACGTCGTCTCGGTCGACGTGCGGCGGAGCTGACGCGGCCCGCACCGGCGGGACCGGTGCGGGCCGACGGGTCAGCGGTCGATGATGTTGTTGTTCTCGTCGATGCCGTGGGTACGCCAGTAGACGTCCCACTCGTCGTCGACGTGCTTCGGCACCTTGCCCTCCGGGTAGCGCACGTACGGCGGCGTCGGTTCCTCACCGTCCGGCACGCAGGAGCTGCCGCCCTGCGGGCCGACCGCGATCACCGGGTACTCGTCGCTGCCGCAGATGCTCTGCCGCAGGGAACAACCGGTGGTCGCCATCAGCCCGGCCAGCCCGAGGACGGCAAGAACGACCATGATTCGAGTTCGCACGGGGAGAATTGTCGTCGCCGCGGGCGGCCCCGCCATCGGTACGGGTACTCAATTCTCGTGACGTCGGTGACTCAGGTCAGCTCGCCCCGCACGATCGCCACCGCCACCCGGCAGAACTCGTCCATGTCCGGCTGGAAGCCGGCCGCGATGTCCGGGTGCAGGCCGGAGCGGGTCTCGTCGAGCAACCGACGGCAGACGTCCTCCACCGGCTCGCCCGCGTAGCCGGCGCGGACCCGGTCGGCGGCCGCCTGGAGGGCCGAGGTCAGCTGATCCTCAAGCGGGCCGCGCAGCTTCTGCTGCACAGGGTCGAGCCCGCTCGGATCGAGCGTGACGTGTGGCTCCGACATCGGCACTCCCTTCCTCGGCGTCCGCGGTACCCCACCGCGGACGTCGGTCAAACCATCGTCGGTACGGCCGACACCCGGACCCGATACGAGAAATCCTCCGCCGGCTCCTCGACGTACGACAGCCGGCGGATCTGCCGGTCGTCGGACCAGAGCGCGACGTCAACCAGCACCCCGAGGTGAGCGAGACCGATGCTGGAGACCCGCTTCTTGTCCTGGAGCACCGCGCACACGCCGCCCAGCAGCGTGCTGGCGTCGGAGGTGCGGTGCCCGGGCGGACAGCGCAGGGTCAGGTCCACCTCGACCGGCCCGGTCAGCGGGGTCCACCCGGTGCGCTGGGCCGCCGTGCAGGCGGCCTGAAGCAGGGTGCGGACCCTCGTCGCCTGCCGGTGCCCGGCGGCGAAGATGGACAGGGCCTCGGTCTTGACCGGGGGCAGGCCGCTCACCTCGAACGTCAGGGCGAGAGCGCGGGTGTCCTGCACGACGGCACCTCCTCGGGGGAATCCTGCCCAACCGGGGAACGCGCGCACGGCACTTCCCGTCAGAACCAACCGATCGGGCGGGCGATGGGGGACGGCCGGAGGCGCATCGGCGTCGACGGCGACGCGCCGGCTACGGAGCCAGCCCCACGCTAGTGCAGACCGCTGACGCTGGGTAGCCTCGCCGTTTCACTACGTGGGACGACGTGTCGATCGCCCCGGCCCGGTTCGTGCCGTCGCCGTCACATGTCCGTGATGTTTCGCTCCGTCGCAGGTCGGGCACGTTCAGCCGCACGACACGCCCGGGGCGTCGGGCGATCGGGCCGATGCCCCGGTCGTCTCGCCGTGCACCGGGGCACGGGTCACTCCCCGGATCTTCGCCGAAGAGAGGGGGAGGGTGATGACGACAGTCCCCGACACGGCCGCACGGCGGCCGGCCGGACGCGCGGCGGCAGCGGCCGCCGCGCTCGCGTTGGTGGCCCCGCTGGCCGCCTGCGGATCCGGCGGCGACGGCGGCGTCCCCACGATCAACCTGTACTACCCGCCGGAGCAGAACCTGCAGAAGGTCGTCGACACCTGCAACACGCAGGCCCAGGGGCGGTACCGGATCGACTACCGGGTGCTGCCGCGCGAGGCCGACGAGCAGCGGGTGCAGATGGTGCGGCGGCTCGCCGCGCAGGACAACGGGATGGACGTGCTCGGCCTGGACGTCACGTGGACCCAGGAGTTCGCCAGCGCGAAGTGGATCCGGGAGTGGACCGGCCAGGACAAGGCCGAGGTCGAGCAGGGCACGCTGGGCGGCCCGCTGGACACCGCCCGGTACGAGGACAAGCTCTACGCCGCGCCCAAGAACACCAACGTGCAGCTGCTGTGGTACCGGTCCGACCTGGTGTCGCAGCCGCCGAAGACCTGGGACGAGATGATCTCGGCCGCCCAGCAGCTCAAGGAGCAGGGCAAGCCGTACCAGGTGCTGACCATGGGCGCCCAGTACGAGGGCCTGGTGGTGCTCTACAACACGCTCGCCGAGAGCGCCGGCGGCAGGATCCTCAGTGACGACGGCAAGAAGGCGGAGATGGACGCCGGCGCGGTACGCGCGCTCGACCAGCTCAAGAAGTTCGCCACGTCGGGCGTGACCTCGCCGTCGTTCAGCAATGCGCTGGAGGACCCGGTGCGGCTGGAGTTCCAGTCCGGCAAGGGCGCGTTCCAGGTGAACTGGCCGTTCGTCTATCCGGCGCTCCAGGAGGCCAACCCCGAGCTGGCGAAGAACGTGAAGTGGGCCCGGGTGCCGGGCATCGACCCGGGCACCCCCAGCAAGGTCACCATCGGCGGGGTCAACCTGGCGGTCAGCACCTACTCGAAGCACCCGGAGGAGTCGTTCGAGGCGGCCCGCTGCCTGCGTAACGCCGAGAACCAGAAGTTCTCCGCCGTCAACGACGGCGTGCCGCCCACCATCGAGGCCGTCTACGACGACCCGGAGATGACCGAGGCGTACCCGATGAAGGAGACCATCCTGGAGGAGCTGAAGGAGCCGGCGGTGCGGCCGCTGACCCCGGCGTACCAGAGCATCTCCACGGTGATGTCGGCGATCCTGTCGCCGCCGTCGGCGATCCGGCCCGAGCAGACCGCTGACGAGCTGCGCAAGGCGATCTCCGACGCGCTGGAGTCCAAGGGGGTTCTGCCATGAGCGTGAACGCCACCCCGGCCGGCGCGCAGGCCGCCGCCGAGGCCGAGGCCGAGCAGCCCGGCGGCCGGCACGCCGCCGTACCGGAGCAGCGGTCCCGGCGCGGCTCCCGCGCCCCGCTGAGTGACAACAAGCGCGCCGAGCGGCGCCTCGGCCTGCTGCTGTGCGCGCCGGCCGCGCTGGTCATGGTGCTGGTCACCGCGTACCCGATCCTGTACTCGGTCTGGCTGTCGCTGCAGCGTTTCGACCTGCGCTTCCCCGACGAGCGGGAGTTCGTCGGCCTGGAGAACTACGTCACCGTGCTGACGAACGACTTCTGGTGGACCGCGTTCGGGGTGACCGCGCTGATCACGGTGGTCACCGTCGCGGTCGAGCTGGTGCTCGGCATGGGCCTGGCGCTGATCATGCACCGGACGCTCGTCGGCCGCGGCATCGTCCGCACCGCGGCGCTGATCCCGTACGGCATCGTCACTGTGGTCGCGGCCTTCTCCTGGCGGTACGCCTGGACGCCCGGCACCGGCTACCTGGCGAACCTGTTCGACGGCAGCGCCCCGCTGACCGAGCGGGCCAGCTCGCTGGCGATCATCATGCTGGCGGAGATCTGGAAGACCACCCCGTTCATGGCGCTGCTGCTGATGGCCGGGCTGGCGCTGGTGCCGGAGGACCTGCTCAAGGCGGCCTCCACCGACGGCGCGACGGCGTGGCAGCGGTTCACCAAGGTGATGCTGCCGGTGATGAAGCCGGCCATCCTGGTCGCGCTGCTGTTCCGCACGCTCGACGCGTTCCGCGTCTTCGACAACATCTTCGTGCTCACCAACGGCGGCAACGAGACGTCGTCGGTGTCGATGCTCGCCTACAACAACCTGATCCGGGGCCTGAACCTCGGCATCGGCTCCACGATGTCGGTGCTGATCTTCATCACCGTGGCGATCATCGCCTTCGTGTTCGTGAAGCTGTTCGGCACCGCTGCCCCGGGCAGCGACGATGGGGAGAGGCGCTGACATGGCAGTGGAAACCACCACGCGGGCGAAGCTGCGCTGGGGCCTGCTGGACGTCGTGGTCGTCGTCTTCGCGCTGGTCCCCGTGCTCTGGATCGCCTCGCTGTCGTTCAAGACCCCGGCCACGCTCACCGACGGCAAGTTCTGGCCGCGGGAGTGGACGCTCGACAACTACCGGACCATCTTCGACACCGACCAGTTCGTCCGGGCCCTGGTCAACTCCATCGGCATCGCGCTGATCGCCACCGCGATCGCCGTGGTGCTCGGGACGATGGCCGCGTACGCGATCTCCCGGCTCGACTTCCCCGGCAAGAAGCTGCTGGTCGGAGTCTCGCTGCTGATCGCGATGTTCCCGCAGGTGTCGCTGGTGTCGCCGCTGTTCGAGATCGAGCGGCAGCTCGGGTTGTTCGACACCTGGCCCGGACTGATCCTGCCGTACATCACGTTCGCGCTGCCGCTGGCGATCTACACGCTGTCGGCGTTCTTCAAGCAGATCCCGTGGGACCTGGAGAAGGCGGCGAAGATGGACGGCGCCACCCAGGGACAGGCGTTCCGGCGGGTGATCGCCCCGCTGGCCGCGCCCGGCGTGTTCACCACGGCCATCCTGGTCTTCATCTTCTGCTGGAACGACTTCCTGTTCGCGATCACGCTCACCTCGACCGAGCGGTCCCGCACGGTCCCGGTGGCCCTGCAGTTCTTCACCGGCGAGTCGCAGTTCGAGGACCCCACCGGGGCGATCTGCGCCGCCGCCGTGGTGATCACCGTGCCGATCATCCTGTTCGTGCTCTTCTTCCAGCGCCGCATCGTCTCCGGTCTGACCTCCGGCGCAGTCAAGGGATAGGTGGTAGCAATGGCCGACATCGTGCTGGACAAGGTGAGCAAGCGGTTCCCGGACGGGACCACCGCCGTACAGGACGTCGACCTGGAGATCGCCGACGGCGAGTTCGTGATCCTGGTCGGCCCGTCCGGCTGCGGGAAGTCCACCACGCTCAACATGATCGCCGGGCTGGAGGACATCAGCTCCGGTGAGCTGCGCATCGGCGGCGAGCGGGTCAACGACAAGGCGCCCCGGGACCGCGACATCGCGATGGTCTTCCAGTCGTACGCGCTCTACCCGAACATGACCGTGCGGGAGAACATGGCGTTCCCGCTGCGGCTGGCGAAGATGGACAAGGAGACCATCAACCAGAAGGTCGACGAGGCGGCGAAGGTGCTGGAGCTGACCGCGCTGCTGGACCGCAGGCCGGCCAACCTGTCCGGCGGCCAGCGGCAGCGGGTGGCGATGGGACGGGCGATCGTCCGGCAGCCCAAGGCGTTCCTGATGGACGAGCCGCTGTCGAACCTGGACGCCAAGCTGCGGGTGCAGATGCGCACCGTGGTGTCGCGGCTGCAGAAGCAGCTCGGCACCACCACCGTCTACGTCACCCACGACCAGACCGAGGCGATGACGCTCGGCGACCGGGTGGTCATCATGCGGGGCGGGGCGGTGCAGCAGGTCGGGCCGCCGCAGGAGCTGTACGACCACCCGCGCAACCTCTTCGTCGCCGGGTTCATCGGCTCGCCCTCGATGAACTTCGTGCACGCCGTCGTGGAGGACGGCCGGCTGCGGACCGCGCTCGGTGACGTGCCGGTCGGCGACCGGATCCGCCGCGAGCTGGAAGGCGGCGACGCGCCCCGGGAGCTGATCCTGGGCATCCGCCCGGAGCACTTCGAGGACGCGGCGCTGATCGACGACGAGACCCGCCGCCGGGGCATGGAGTTCGAGGCGCCGGTGGACATCGTCGAGTCGATGGGCTCGGACAAGTACGTCTACTTCACCGTCGAGGGGGAGCGGGCCACCGCCGCCGAGCTGGAGGAGCTGGCCGCCGACACGGGTGCGGCGGACTTCGCCGGCGCCGGGTCGAACCTGGTGACCCGGCTGTCGGCGGAGTCGCCGGTACGCGAGGGCGAGTCCCGCCGGGTGTGGTTCAACCTGGAGAAGATCCACCTGTTCGACCCGGGCAGCGGCCGCAACCTGACGCTGCACGAGGGCCGCTCCGCCGGCGCGCTGGCCGACTGATCCGCCCCCGCCCCTCATCGGGCTGAGTGGAACGCCATGGGTGCTTCGGCACCGCTTTGACACCCATGGCGTTCCGCTCAGCGTGGGCGGTTGGTGCGTGCCCGGTCCGCGGGGGTGTGGTCACCAGGAGTGGCGCAGCTCCAGGCTGAGGAAGCGGGCGTAAGCGGTGAGCGCCGCGTCCACCCGGGCGCGCAGCGCGGCGTCGAACGGCACGAGCTGCTGCACCTTCACCGTCACCGCCCTCGCGCCGAGCGTCCGCGTCCAGGTGCCGACCACGCGCCCGCCGCGCACCACAGTCGACCGGAACACCCCGTTGTTGCCCGGGACCACAGCGGCGGCGTGCGCCGGGTCGAGCATCAGCGAGCGGTCCTTGAAGCCGAGCAGGTATTCGTCGAAGCCGGGCAGCGTGTGCAGGTCGTCGACCGGCGCGCGGGGCGCGTCGAGCAGCGCGGTGTCGACCACTGCCGGCTCGCCGTCGACCTCGACCGGGGCGAGCAGGTCACCGGCCAGCGTGATCGCCCGGGTCGCGTCGGTGACGGTCAGGCCGGTCCAGCGGGCCAGCTCGTGCCGGCTCACCGGGCCGTGGCCGCGTACGAAGCGGTGCGCCAGCAACGCCAGCGCCTCCTCCCGCTCCGGGCGGTGCGGCTCGGGCGCCCACTCGTCGAGCAGCGCGAACGTCTGCTCGGTGCCGACGTGCGGGGCGATGCAGGTGACGCCGCGCAGGCTGGTGAACAAGAGCAGGTGGTAGCCGCGCTGATCGCCCGTGTCCAGCCCGGCGGCGCGCAACGCGGCAACGCATCGGGCGCGGGTGAGCCGGCCGCCCCCGGTCAGCGCCGCGCCCAGCACGTCACAGGCCCGCTCGCCGTCGGCGACGGTCAGCCCGAGCTGCCGCCACCGACCGGCGATGCCCACAAGCGTCCGCACCCCGGTCAGCTCCAGCATCCACCGCGCGTCGCGCGCCGGGACCAGGTGCACGGTGCCGCGCATCGGCCAGGTGCGCAGCGCCTCGCGCCGCTCCAGCGCCGCGCGGACGTCGTCCTGGGTGGCGCCGGGAAGGCGTACGCCGAGCGACCACAGCCCGCTCGCCGCGTCCTGCGCCTGCATGGCGCCGAACCACTCGACCACGTCGGCGACGCCCCGCGGGCGGGTGGTGGGGTGCGGGCGCAACAGCAGGCCGATCATGCGCAGCGCGAGCGCCTCGGCGCGGTTGAGGCGTACGGTCACGGGCGTCAGCGTAGGCCCGGGGTACGACAACGCGGCCCCTGATCGCGCTGCGCCGGCGGCGCTGCCGACACCAGCGCGATCCCCCGTTCAGGTTCCCGGCGCGGGGGCGGCCGCTGCGGCCGGCGCCGGTTCGACCAGCATCCCGTGTGAGCTGGGCCGGTACAGCGGTTGCCGGCGGAACTTGCGCAAATCTTGAGCCGGCTCAGTCCAGGCGCCGGTACATGACCAGCAGATCGACGTACCCCCGGGTGGGGTGCCGGAAGCCCTCCGGCACCCGGCCGATCACCTCGAAGCCCAGCGACCGCCACAGCTCGACGGCCCGTGTGTTCGTGGCCACCACGGCGTTGAACTGCATGGCGCGGTAGCCGTCGGCCCGGGCCGCGTCGAGCACGTACGCCGCCAGCGCCCGGCCGACGCCGCGCCCGGCGGCGGCCGGGGCGACCATGAACGAGGCATTCGCCACGTGGTCGCCGGGACCGCCCTGGTTGGGCGCCAGCTTGGCCGAGCCGAGCACCGCGCCGTCCGGCGCCACCGCGACCACCGTCCGCGCCGGCGGGGCCGGCATCCAGAGCCTGCGGGCCTGCTGCTCCGTGACGTCCCGGGGCCAGGTGTACGTCTCGCCGGCCGCCACGATCGCACGCAGGAACGGCCAGATCAGCGGCCAGTCGGCCGGCGTGGCGGTGCGGATCTCCACCCGGAGAGCATGCCACGCCCGGAGTTTGACGGAACAAGTAACGGGTAGTCGCCGGAGCTGACCCGAAACGAGGAGGGAACGTCTGATGGATGGCCAGGTCAAGGTCGCGGTGATCTATTACAGCGCGACCGGCATCACCTACCAGATGGCGCAGGCGGCGGTCGAGGCGGCGGGCGAGGCCGGCGCCGAGGTGCGTCTGCGCAAGGTACGTGAGCTGGCGCCCGACGAGGCGATCCGCTCCAACTCCGGCTGGCAGGCGCACCGGCTGGAGACCCAGGACGTGATGGAGGCGCAGCCGGACGACCTGTCCTGGGCCGACGTGGTCATCATGGGTTCGCCGACCCGGTACGGCATGATCGCCGCCCAGCTCAAGCAGTTCATCGACACCACCGGCCCGCTCTGGGCAGCGGGCGCGCTCGCGGACAAGGTCTACAGCGGGTTCACCTCGACCGCGACGTTGCACGGCGGCCAGGAGGCGACGCTGCTGTCGCTGTACACGGTCTTCTACCACTGGGGCGGCATCGTGGTGACCCCCGGCTACACCGACCCGAGCCAGTTCGTCGCCGGCAACCCGTACGGCGCCTCGCACACCAGCAACAACGGTGAGGTCGCACCGGACCACGTGGCACTGGCGGCCACCGCGCTCACCGCCAAGCGGGCCGTGCTGATGGGCGCCGCGCTGAAGCGGGGCATGGCCGGCTGACCCGACTGGCGACCGGTGGCCGGACGGGGGCTCTCGAACCCGTCCGGACCACCGGTCGCCAGAGCCCTACCCGCGATCGGCCGCTCCATGCGCGCTCAGCGCCGGCCGGTCGAGCAGATGCCCGAGCAGGTCCGCCAGGACCCTCGTACCGTCCTGGCTCAGCACCGACTCCGGGTGGAACTGCACCCCGGCGAAGCCCGCGCCGCGCAGCGCGTGCACCGCGCCGTCGGCCGGGTCGCGGGACACCTCGACCGGGCCGTACGGGCCGGCGACCCGGTCGGCGTCGGCGCGGGCGGTGAAGCTGGCGTAGAACCCGACCCGGCGGGTCGTCCCGAACACCGGCACGTCCCGCGGCAACCCCTGGTACGGGGCGTCGCGGCGGTGCAGCGGCAGGCCCAGCAGCCCGGCGAGCAACTGGTGGCCCAGGCACACCGCGAGCGTCGGCCGGCCGGACGCGAGCAGCTCGGTCAGCAGCGTCCGCAGCGCCACCATCTTCGGCGCGGTCGCGTCCCGCGGGTCACCCGGCCCGGGGCCGACCACCACCAGGTCGTAGCCGTCCAGCGGGCCCGGCTCCGGCCAGTCCCGGCGGGTCACCGCCAGGCCCAGCGCGCCGAGCTGGTGGGCCAGCATGCCGGTGAACGTGTCCTCGCCGTCGACGATCAGCGCCCGGCGCCCGGCCAGCCCGCGCAGCGCGAGCGCGCCCGGTTCCCGCTGCTCCAGCCAGAACCGGGCCAGCGGGGCGTTGCGGGCGGCCAGCGCGGCGCGTACCTCGGGGTCGTCGGCGTACCGGACGGCCGGTTCGCCGGCGGAGCGCGGCGCGTCCGGGCCGAGACCCAGCGCGGCCAGCACACCGGCGGCCTTCGCGTGCGTCTCGGCCACCTCCCCGGCGGTGGTCGAGTGCCGGACCAGCGTCGCGCCGACCGGCACGCGCAGCGCGCCGGTGGGGGAGATCTCGGCGGTACGGATCAGGATAGGCGCGTCCAGCGTCTGCCGGCCCTGCTCGTCGCGGCCCAGCAGTGCGAGCACCCCGGCGTAGTAGCGCCGGCCGGTGCGCTCGTGCCGGGCGATCACCCGGCAGGCGTTCTCCATCGGGCTGCCGGTGACGGTGGGCGCGAACATGGTCTCCCGCAGCACGTCGCGTACGTCCCGGGAGCAGCGCCCGGCCAGCAGGTACTCGGTGTGCGCCAGGTGCGCCATCTCCTTCAGGTGCGGCCCGACCACCTGGCCGCCGTGCTCGGCGACCACGGCCATCATCTTCAGCTCCTCGTCCAGCACCATGTACAGCTCCTCCACCTCCTTCTCGTCGTGCAGGAAGCGCAGCAGCTCAGCGCGGTCGACGGTCTCGCCCCGGTGCCGGAACGTGCCGCTGATCGGGTTCATCTCGACCAGCCCGTCGGCGACGCTGACGTGCCGCTCGGGGCTGGCGCCGACCAGGATGCGGGTGCCGGTGTGCACCAGGAACGTCCAGTACGCGCCCCGTTCGCGCAGCAGCAGCCGGCGCAGCGCGGCCAGGGCCGCCGCAAGCGGGTCGCCCTGCACTGTGGCGCGCATGGTGCGGTGGATGACGAAGTTCGCCCCCTCGCCCCGGCCGATCTCGTCGGCCAGCACCCGTTCCACGATCGCCGCGTACTCGTCGTCGGCGATGTCGAAGCCGGCGTCGCGGGTGCGCACCTCGGCGTCGGGCAGGTCGTCGAGCACTTCGGCCAGCGGTATCCGCCGGTGTGCCTCGACCGCCAGGAACTCCAGCGGCAGCCCGTCGTCGACGCACTCGAAACCGCGTTCGGTGACCTGCCGGAACGGCACCAGGGCCAGCGTGTGCGGACCGGCGCCGTCCTCGGGCAGCGGCAGGTCGGCGAGCCGGCCGGCGGTGCGTACCGGGCCGGTGAACAGGTCGACGTGGTCGGCGCCCTCGCGGCGGACGAGCGCGAACGGGCCGGGCTCGCGGCCGGCCGCGACGGCGGCGAGCGGGTCGGACAGGCGGGTCATCGGGTCTCCTCGGTGGGCCGGTGGCCGCCGGTGAAGGCGACCCGGGATGCCGGGGAAGACCGGCGGCCGCCTCGTCGGGCGGCCGCGTGGGGAAGCTACGCGCGGGGGTGGGCCGCCGGGTCGGCGGGCCACCAGCAGGACAGGTGCGCGGGCATGACGATCACTGTACGCGATCGGCAGGCGCCGTGGAACCCGATCGCGCGTCACCGGGTACGGATCTTGGCGTGACCGCCGGTCCCGCCGGGTAGGTTGACCGGCGATGGACATTCTCGCTCTGGACCTGGGCACCTCCTCGGTGCGCGGCCTGGTGCTCGACGCGGACGCCGTGCCGCGCCCGGGCGCGCTGGCCCGGCGCCGGGTGCGTCTGGTCACCGGGGACGACGGCAGCGGGACGCTCGACGGCCCGGCCTACCTGGCGTGCCTGGTGGAGTGCCTGGACGAGCTGGCCGCAGGCGGGCACCTGCGGGACGTGGACCTCGTGGCCACCTCGGCGCAGTGGCACTCGGTGCTGCCGGTGGCGCCCGACGGCACACCGTCGGGGCCGGTGCTGACCTGGCTGGACACCCGGCCGGAGCCGCTTCCCGGAGCGACCGGGCCGGCCGACCCGGCGGACTTCCACGGGCGTACCGGCACCTGGTGGCACCGCTGCTACTGGTCGGTGCGGCTGCCCTGGCTGCGTGAGCGCGTCGACGGGTCCGCCCGCTTCACGGGGCTCGCCGAGTACGTGCTCGGCACGCTGCTCGACGACGCGCCGATGTCGATCTCGCTGGCCTCCGGCACCGGGCTGCTCGATCTGCGCCGCCTGGACTGGGATCCGGAGGCGTGCGAGCTGGCCGGCGTACGCCCGGATCAGATGCTGCGGCTGGCCCCGGACGGCTGGCACGGCCGGCTGAACGCGGCGTACGCGCGGCGCTGGCCGCAGCTGGCCGCCGCGCGGTGGGCGCCGCCGGTCGGCGACGGCGCGGCCGCCAACGTCGGCTCGGGCTGCGTCGACCCGACCCGCGCGGCGGTGACAGTCGGCACCTCCGCGGCGGTCCGCATGATCCAGGCCGTGCCGGCCGGTGCGGAGCCGCCGCCGCTGCCGGAGCAGCTCTGGCGGTACCGGGTCGACCACAACCACGTGGTGACCGGCGCGGCGTACTCCAGCGGCGGCAACCTGTTCGCCTGGGCGGCGCGCGAGCTGCGGCTGCCGGAGGGCACGGGGCTGGAGGCGGCGCTCGATCGCGTCGCCGGTTCGGTGCGGGCGAACCCCCGCTTCGGCGGCGACCGTCCACCGGGGGTCGCCCCGGCGGGCTCGGGGGAGCTGCGCGGGCTCAGCTTCGGCACCACAGCCGTGGACATCCTGGCCGGGCTGATGAGCGGCCTGTGCCGGCTCGTCGCGGACGACCTGACGCTGCTGGAGGCCGGTATCGGCGAGCCGATGGAGGTGATCCTCGGCGGTGGGGCGCTGACCGCCTCGCCGTGGTGGCGCGGGGCGTTCCTCGACGTGCTCGCGCCCCGCCGGGTGTGCTGGCAACGCAACCCGGAGATCGGCGCCACCGGCGCCGCGCTCGTCGCGCTCGGCCGGCTCACGGAGGCGGACGAGATCGCCGGGATCGGCCGGACGGACGAGGCCGCCTCGCACGCGTGACCGTCCACCCGAGGCGCTGACCGTCCTGGTCATGCCGTCCGGGCGGCCGTTGACACCGACCGACGGCCTGATTGGATGGACTCCGCTCCCCGACGTGGTGGGGCGGGACGAGGAGGCAACCGTGGGCGCAGCTCCCGACCCGGCTCGCGGTGCGGCCCCTGCGCCGCACCGGCGGCGCTCCGGGTTCCGGCTGCGGGACTGGCGGATGGGAACCAAGCTCGCCACGGTGCTGGTGATCCCCTCTCTGGCGTTCCTCGTCCTGGCCGGCATCCAGACCCGGGGGCTGGTCGGGCAGACCACCACGCTGAGCGCCTTCGCCGAGCAGGTCGGCATCGGCCGGCAGATCTCCACCGCCGTCGACCGGCTCCAGCACGAACGGGACCGCACCGCGGGCGAACTGGCCGCGCTGCGCCGCGCCGGCACCGGCGCGGACCGGGACGCCGCGGTCGCCGCGCTCAAGCCGCTCCAGGAGGCCACCGACCGGGCGATGGCCGAGCTGCGCGCCGCCGCCGCGCCGCTGGCCGACGCGGACGCCGCCTGGCGGGTCTCCTACTCCGAGGCGCTCGAGGCGTACGACCAGGTGGTGAACATCCGGGCGGCGGTGGCGCCGGCGGTGCTCTCCAGCGACACCGTGCTGAGCAACTACCACCGGTCGATCGCGGCGCTGCTGAGCCTGCTGGCCGAGCCGTCGCCCGGCAGCGGCCGGCAGGAGCTGACCGAGGCGGTGCTGCGGTACGTGCAGCTGTCCCGGGTGAAGGAGCTGTCCTCCCGCATCCGCGCCGAGCTCTACGCCGCCGCCCGGTCCGGCCGGTACGAGGCCGACGACCAGGTGACGCTCAGCGACCTGCGGGCCCAGCAGCTCACCGCGCTCGGCGCGTTCCGGGTCGCGGCGACCGCCGACCAGATCCGCCGCTACGACCGCACCTCGGTCGACCCGGCCTTCGTCGCCGCGACCCGGTTGGAGGAGCGGACGCTGCCCGGCGGTGACGCGAAGCCGGTCCTGCTCGACGCGACCCAGTGGTGGGCGGCCAGCGAGCAGCGGCAGGAGCTGTTCCGCCAGCTGGAGAGCGAGATCGTGGCCGACGCGGTACGCCAGGCCGACGACGCCAGCGCCCGCCAGCTGCGCGACACGCTGCTGGTGGCCGGCGGGATCGCCACTGTGCTCCTGGTCGCGGTGCTGATCTCGCTGCTGGTCGGCCGGTCCGTGGCCCGCGCCATGCGGCAGCTGCGCGGCCAGGCGCTGCGGATCGCGCAGGTGGACCTGCCGCTGACTCTGCAACGGCTGCGCACTGTGGACCGCCCGATCGGCGCGATCGACGTACCGCCCTCGGTGATCGACTCGCAGGACGAGATCGGCGAGCTGGCGGAGGCGTTCGTGGCGGTGCACCGCAGCGCCGTCGACGTGGCGGTCGAGCAGGCGATGATGCGGCGCAACGTCAACGCCATGTTCGTCAACCTGGCCCGGCGCAGCCAGGTGCTCGTCGAGCGGCAACTGGAACTGCTCGACGAACTCGAACGCGAGGAGAGCGACCCGGAACAGCTGGAGAACCTGTTCAAGCTCGACCACCTCGCCGCCCGTATGCGCCGCAACGACGAGAGCCTGCTGGTGCTCGCGGGCACGGAGTCGACCCGGCGGTGGAACCGCCCGGTGGGCCTGGGCGCGGTGCTGCTGGCCGCGAGCGCGGAGATCGAGCAGTACCAGCGGGTGCGCCACGAGAACCGGACCGACCTGCACGTCGTCGGGCACGCGGTGGGCGACCTGGTGCACCTGTTCGCGGAGCTGCTGGAGAACGCCACCGCCTTCTCCCGCCCGGACACCGCGGTGCGGGTGGTCGTCGAGCCCGACGGCCGGGGCGCGCTCGTGCAGATCGTCGACGAAGGGCTGGGCATGAGCCCGTCGGCGCTGGCCGAGGCGAACGCGGTGCTCGCCGAGCCGCCGGCCGCCGACGTGTCGGCCTCGGAACGGATGGGTCTGTTCGTGGTGAGCCACCTCGGCGCCCGGCACGGCGTACGGGTGCGGTTGAGCGCGGGCCGGGAGGGCCTGGTGGCCCGGGTGCGGATCCCGGTCGAGCTGCTGGCCGAGGCGCCCGCGCCGGAGGTGGTCCAGGCGACGCCGGCCCGGCTCGCGCGCGGGACGTCGCAGCCGGCGCTCACCGGCCCGGTCGCCGCGTCCGGTGCGCTCGCCGCGGCGACCGCCGAGCTGCCGGTGGCCGGCTGGCGTCCGGCGCCGGGCCGGCCCGCGGCGCTGCCGATGTCCCCGCTGACCGGGCGGCCGCTGGGCGACGGGACGGATGCCGGGGCCGCCGCGCCGGTACCGGCCGCCGCGCCGGTGACCGTGCCGCGTCCCCGCCCGGGACGGGCCGAGGACGTGCTCACGCCGGACGCCGGCGCGGCCGGCGGCGGGTGGTTCAGCCGGCAGGGCCCGGCCGCGCCGGCGCCGGGTGTGACGCCGGCACCGGCGGCGACGCCGGTGACCGGAGGGACGAACGAGCGGGGCCTGCCGGTACGCGTTCCGATGGCCCAGCTCGCCTCGGCCGCCCCGGCCGACCGTCCGGCGGTGCGGCACGAGCCGGACCCGGAGGCGGTCGGCGGCATGCTGTCGCGCCTCTACAGCGGGGTACGGCGGGCCGAGGCCGAGGAGACCACCGAGATGTACCTGCCGCGCGATGAAGGAGGACGACGACAGTGACGACGTTGAGCCAGGAGGCACGCGACCTGAGCTGGCTGGTGAACGCGTTCGCCGAGCGGGTTCCGGGGGTGGCGCACGCGGTGGTGGTGTCCTCCGACGGCCTCCTGGTGGCGATCTCGGCGCACCTGCCGCGCGACCACGCGGACAAGCTCGCCGCGGTGACCTCCGGCCTGATGAGCATCACCGCCGGGGCGGCCCAGATGTTCGACGGTGACGTCGTCAAGCAGACGGTGGTCGAGATGGGGCGCGGCTACTTCCTGGTGATGCAGATCCGGGACGGCTCGATCCTGGCCACGCTGGCCGGGGCGGACGCCGACATCGGCGTGGTCGGCTACGAGATGGCGCGGCTGGCCAAGCAGGCGGGCGAGATGCTCACCCCGGCGCTGCGCGCCGAACTCCAGCAGGCGCTGCCGCGCTGAGGTGACCGGTGCCCGGCCGGCGTCGCGCCGGCCGGGCAGCCGTGGCCTACAGACCGTTGCGGCGGATCACGTCGCGGTACCAGTGGGCGCTGCGCTTGAGCACCCGCCGCTGGCTCGCGTAGTCCACGTAGACCAGGCCCCAGCGCTGCTCGTACCCCTCGGCCCACTCGAAGTTGTCCAGCAGCGACCAGACGTGGTAGCTCTCCAGCGGCACCCCGTCGCCGACGGCCCGGTGCGCGGCGGCGCAGTGGTCGCGCAGGAAGGCGACCCGCCCGGCGTCGTCGACGTTGCCGTCCGGGCCGGGCACGTCGGGGCAGGGCAGGCCGTTCTCGGTGATGGTGATCGGCACCCGGCCGTAGTCGCGGGTGACCCGGGTCAGGATGTCGTACATGCCCTCCGGGTAGATCTGCTGCCACTCCGCCTCGGAGGTGGGCCACTTGCGGACCGTGCCGCCGTCGCCGGTGACGTAGATCGGCGTGTAGTACTGCACGGCGAGCAGGTCGACCGGGCTGGAGATGATCTTCAGGTCGCCGTCGCGGACGCCGCGGACCATCCGGCTGTCCGGGCCGAGGTCGTCCAGCACGTCCTGCGGGTACGCGCCCTTGAAGATCGAGTCGAGGTAGAGGCGGTTCTCGTAGCCGTCGTGGAGCCGGGTCGCGGCGGCCGACTCGGCGGAGTCGTCGGCCGGGTAGCAGGGGTGCAGGTTGAGCGCCGGGCCGATCCGGCCGGTGAGGCCGGTGGCGCGCAGCGCCTGCACGGCGAGGCCGTGGGCGAGCTGCAGGTGGTGGGCGACCAGGTACGCCGCGTCCTCGTCGCGGATGCCCGGCGCATGGTGGCCCCAGATGTAGCCGTTCTGCACCACGGTCTTCGGCTCGTTGACGGTCAGCCAGACCGGCACCCGGTCGCCGAGGGCGCGGAACACCACGTCGGCGTACTCGGCGAAGCGCTCGGCGGTGTCCCGGTTCTCCCAGCCGCCGGCGTCCTGGAGGGCCTGGGGGAGGTCCCAGTGGAACAGCGTGGCCATCGGCGCGATGTCGCGCTCGTGCAGCCCGTCCACCAGGCGGCGGTAGAAGTCGAGGCCGCGCTGGTTGGGGCGGCCGGAGCCGTCGGCCTGGATGCGGGGCCAGGAGATGGAGAAGCGGTAGCTGCGCAGCCCCAGGTCGCGCATCAGGTCCAGATCCTGCGCGTACCGGTGGTAGTGGTCGGCCGCGACGTCCCCGGTGTCGCCGTTGCGGATCCGGCCCGGCGTGCGGCTGAAGGTGTCCCAGACGGACTCACCCCGCCCGTCCTCCTTCGCGGCCCCCTCGATCTGGTACGCCGAGGTCGCCGCACCCCAGGCGAAGCCGTCCGGGAAACGCAGCCCGCGGTCCGGCTCCGGGTCGGTGGTGCGCTCGGGCGGGCTGTCGCAGCCGCCGAGCGCGACTGTGGTTGCGGCGACCCCCGCCGCGGTGGTGCCGGCGAGCCCGGTCCGGGCCGCGCCGGCCGCGGTCGCGGACAGGGCGGCGCGGCGGAGCAGGCGCCGTCGGGTGAGTAACGACATGAGGTTTCTCCTCGGAGTGACGGGCCGCCCTGGGCCGGGAGCGCTCCCATCATAGCCAGGGAGCGGCCGGCCCCGATCCGGCGGTCGCGGCGAGGTGCGGCGCGGCCGGCGGGCGGCCGGAAAGTGGGTGGGCGGGGGCGTCGCTCGGGAACGTCGCTCGCGGCGGCGTGAGCGGCGAGGGGTGGGGCGGATAGCGAGAAAGGCCGTCCGGGTGGCGTGTCACGCCTGTCCCGTCGGCCTCTTTTGCCGTCGACAACGGGGGTTTAGTGTGGGGACGGGGGAGGGCAACCCCCGTCCCCAACGATGGTGCACACGCGCACGAAGTGGAATTGGCGTCCGTCGTGCGCGTCGCGCGGGAGCCGGGCCACGCGAGTGGCTCTGGTTCCACCTCCCTCCGTCTGGCGGGTGACGGCCGGCGGCGGCGTCCGGGCTGGTCCGCCGTCGGCCTCTGGGCCACGCCGGGCACGGGTGCACCCGGCGATCCAGTACTTGTATCACCGTCGATGGAAGCGCTCCCATCGGCGATGCTGCGACTGTAACGCCCGTCACGGGTTTGGAAAAGCCCCTAAACGAGATCGAAACATGGAAGCGCGTATCTGCGCTGGCCGTTGTGGTGGGAGCGCTTCCATGTCACACTCTCGTCACGCCACGCGGAGCCAGTGAACGCGAGCGCGGGCCGCCGAGGGCACCCGGTGACGAACCGGTGCGGCGCCCCGATCCCCGGCACGGCCGGGACGACCACCTTTCCGGACGCCTCCGTCCCCCCGCGTACGCCCCGTCGGCGCGTGGAGGCGCCCTGCCGGGGCCCACGGTCCCGGCCCGGTCCGAGGAGACACCGCCCACATGAGACTTCTGGCCAGACGTCGCCGTACGGCGATGGTCGCCGCCACCGCCCTCGTCATAGGCGGGGTGGCCCTGCCCGCGGGCGCCGCACAGGCCGCGCCCGCCTGCGACGTGACCTATGCGACGAGCGACTGGAACAACGGGTTCACCGCCAACGTCACCATCAAGAACCTGGGTGACGCGCTGAACAACTGGTCGCTGAAGTTCGCCTTCCCGAACAGCAGCCAGCGCGTGACCCAGGGCTGGTCGGCCCGGTGGAGCCAGTCCGGCAGCGAGGTCACCGCGACGAACGAGTCGTGGAACGGCAGCCTGCCCACCGGCGCGTCCACCAGCATCGGCTTCAACGGCAGCTACAGCGGCAGCAACCCGAAGCCCACCGCGTTCACCCTCAACGGGGTCGCCTGCAACGGCGCGCAGACCAACCAGCCGCCGACGGTCTCCCTGAGCGTGCCGTCCGGCCCGTTCGAGGCGCCGGCGGACGTGCCGCTGACCGCGACCGCGAGCGACGCCGACGGCACCATCAGCAAGGTCGAGTTCTACCGCAACGGCCTGCTGGTCAACACCGACACCACCGCGCCGTACGGCTACGACCTGCTCGACCTGCCGGCCGGCAGCTACACCGTGCAGGCCAAGGCGTACGACAACGCGGGCGGCACGGCCGTCTCGGAGAAGTCGTTCACGGTCACCGCGGCGAGCGGGCCGAAGCTGGTCGCCAGCCCGTCGGCGGTCACCGTCGCCGAGGGCGGCAGCGCCACGGTCCGGTACACGCTCAGCGCGGCGCCCACCGCCAACGTGCCGGTGACCCTCGCCGTCACCGGTGACAGCGACATCACCGTCTCGCCGTCCACGCTGACGCTCACGTCGAGCAACTGGAGCACCGGCGTCACCGCCACGGTCTCGGCCGCGGAGGACTCCGACACGGTCGGCGGCACCGCCACCATCACCGCGTCGGCCACCGGCTACGCCCCGATCTCCGTCGTCGCCACCGAGGCGGACAACGACACCCCCGGCGGCGACAACGCCTACATCAAGAAGTTCCTCGACCAGTACGGCAAGATCAAGAACTCGGGCTACTTCAGCCCCGAGGGCGTGCCGTACCACTCGATCGAGACGCTGATCGTCGAGGCGCCCGACCACGGCCACGAGACCACCTCGGAGGCGTTCAGCTTCTGGCTCTGGCTGGAGGCGCAGTACGGCCGGGTCACCCAGAACTGGGCCCCGTTCAACAACGCCTGGACGGTGATGGAAAAATACATTATTCCGAATCATTCAGACCAGGCGACGGCCGGCTCGCCCGGCACCCCGCAGTACGCCGCCGAGCACAACCTGCCCAGCCAGTACCCGTCGGCGCTGGAGGCCAGCGTCCCGGTCGGCCAGGACCCGCTGCGCTCGGAGCTGCAGTCCACCTACGGCACCGGTGACATCTACGGCATGCACTGGCTGCTCGACGTGGACAACACCTACGGCTACGGCCGCTGCGGCGACGGCACCACCCGGCCCGCGTACATCAACACCTTCCAGCGGGGCACCCAGGAGTCGGTGTGGGAGACCGTGCCGCAGCCGTCCTGCGACACGTTCAAGCACGGCGGCCCGAACGGCTACCTGGACCTGTTCGTCAAGGAGTCCAGCGCCCCGGCCAAGCAGTGGAAGTACACCAACGCCCCGGACGCCGACGCGCGTGCCGTCCAGGCCGCCTACTGGGCGCTGACCTGGGCCAAGGCGCAGGGCAAGCAGGCCGACGTGGCGGCCACCGTGGCGAAGGCCGCCAAGATGGGCGACTACCTGCGCTACGCGCTGTTCGACAAGTACTTCAAGAAGATCGGCAACTGCGTCGGGGCGTCCACCTGCCCGGCCGGCAGCGGCCGTGACTCGGCGCACTACCTGCTCTCCTGGTACTACGCCTGGGGCGGCGCGTACGACGCCTCGCAGAACTGGTCGTGGCGGATCGGCTCCAGCCACAGCCACTTCGGCTACCAGAACCCGTTCGCGGCCTGGGCCATGACCAACGTCGCGGAGCTGAAGCCGAAGTCGCCGACCGCGGTCTCCGACTGGCAGAAGAGCCTCGACCGGCAGCTGGAGTTCTACACCTGGCTCCAGTCCGCCGAGGGCGGCATCGCCGGTGGCGCCACCAACAGCTGGGACGGCAGCTACGCCCAGCCGCCGGCCGGCACCGCCACCTTCTACGGCATGTACTACGACGTCGACCCGGTCTACAACGACCCGCCGTCGAACCAGTGGTTCGGCATGCAGGCCTGGTCGATGCAGCGCATCGCCGAGCTCTACCTGGAGACCGGCAACGCGAAGGCCAAGGCGCTGCTGGACAAGTGGGTGCCGTGGGCCATCGCCAACACCACGGTCGGCACCAACTGGTCGATCCCGTCGGACATGAAGTGGACCGGCCAGCCGGCCAACTGGAACCCGAGCAGCCCGCAGCCGAACACCAACCTGCACGTCGAGGTGACGGTCAAGGGTCAGGACGTCGGCGTCGCCGGCGCCTACGCCCGCACGCTCATCGCGTACGCGGCCAAGTCCGGCAACACCGCGGCGAAGAACACCGCCAAGGGCCTGCTGGACGCGCTCTCGGCGTCCGCCGACAGCAAGGGCGTCTCGACGCCGGAGAAGCGCGGCGACTACAAGCGCTTCGACGACGTCTACAACGCCGCCGACGGCCAGGGTCTCTACATCCCCAACGGCTGGACCGGGAAGATGCCCAACGGCGACGCGATCGCCCCGGGCAAGAGCTTCCTGGACATCCGCTCGTTCTACAAGAACGACCCGGACTGGCCGAAGGTGCAGGCGTACCTGGACGGCGGTCCCGAGCCGGTCTTCAACTACCACCGGTTCTGGGCGCAGGCGGACATCGCCATGGCGTACGCCGACTACGGCACCTACTTCCCGCAGGGGTGAGGTGACCCCTCCTCCGCAGGCGGGTGAGAGCCCGCCTGCGGAGGAGGCCGACCCGGCCGATGGGGGAACGGAGCGGCCGGGTCGGCGAACGGCCTGACGCCCACGGTCAGGCCGGGTGGGCCGGCCGTCCGGCCGACGCAGCGGACCGGCCGGCCCACCACTCCGCCCGGTGACGACCCATGGCGCGAAAAGGCACGGAAAATTCAGCGGTCCACGGGATCACATCCGGGCCCTGGACGGAGTAACGTAATTGACGGAGAGGCCGCTCCCCCCGTGGCGGCCTCTCCATTATTCTGTGCGCGCCGCCACACCGTCAGTGCCCGCCGGGTCCATCGGGTGCCGCAGCCCCGGATGACCGGCCGGCAGCGAGCGCTGGATCACCACCCAGCTCCCCGCCAGCGCCGCCGCGATCAGCGGCCAGGTCAGCGCCGCCCGCGCCACGGTGAGCGCGACCACCTGCCCGTACAGCCACAGCGGGACGAACACCGCGACCCGCAGCACGTAGGTGGCCGCCCACACCCAACTGGCCCGGCCGTACGCCCGCAGCAGCGCCGGGTCACGCCGCCACCGGGTCCGCTGGCCCAGCGCCGTGCCGACCACCACACCCAGCAGCGGCCACCGCACCACGATGCTCACCGCCCAGGCCAGCGCGCTCGCCGTGTTGGCGGCGATCTGGAGCAGGAAGAAGTCGGCGGCCCTGCCGGTGCGCAACGCGATGAGCGCTGCCACGCAGACCGCGAGCAGCCCGACCAGCACCGAGCGGGGACGGTCGCCGCGCCGCCACCGCCAGCCAGCCACCGCCGTGCCGGTCAGCACCGCCGCGAGCACGCCGCCGCCCAGCCCGCCGAGCACCCAGCCGAGCCCGAACGCCAGTGGCGGAAGCGTCGCGTCCACCGCCCCGCGCCGGCCGCCGAGCAGGTCGGCCAGCGACTCCGGCCGCGGCCCGTCCTCCGGTTGCCGCTGTGGCGTGCCGGTCACGCGCCACCTCCTCGAAATCGCCCGCCTCACCGTACGCCGCCGCCGATGGCGCTCCGCCGCGCGCCGGAGCGGACCTACCGTTAAGTTGTCCGGGTGCGGGAGACGGCGAGGGGTTGGACGGCAGTCTGGTTGGTCGTACTGGCCCTGATCCAGACAGCCGCGTTCGGGCTGGTGTGGCGCTTCGCCGTACACACCGAACTGGGCCAGTGGCTGGACACGGTGGCGCTCACCGGCAACCGGATCGGCCAGGACCGCATCGACGGTCCGGTGGACACGATCCTCAACGCCATGTCGGTGGTGTCGCTGCTGGCCGCGACCGCCGTGATCGGCTTCATCGCGCTGATCCGGGGGCGCAAGGCGCTCGCCGTCACCGCGACGCTGCTCATCGCCGGCGCGAACGTGACCACGCAGTTGCTCAAGTACTACCTGGTCCGTCCCGACTTCGGCATCGACCCGGAACGGGCCGCCGCCGGCAACAGCCTGCCCAGCGGTCACACCGCAGTGGCCGCCTCGGTGGCGGTCGCGCTGATCCTGGTGCTGCCGCGCAAGCTGCGGGTCGCCGGGGCGTTCCTCGGCGCCGGGTACGCCGCCGCCGCCGGTGTCGCCACGCTCTCCGCCGGCTGGCACCGGCCCAGCGACGCGGTCGCCGCGTATCTGGTGGTGGGCGCGTGGGCCGCTGTGGCCGGGTTGGTGCTGCTGTTCTTCCAGCGGGAGCAGGCGGTGGTGGAGCCGGGCGACGCGCACCGGGTGGCCGGCGCCGTGCTCGGCGGCATCGGCGTGGTGGCCCTGCTGGCCTCCGCGGTGGCGCTGTCCTGGCTGGTGGACCGTTCCACCATCCCCGTCGAGAGCCTCGGCCGCCGTCCGCTGTTCATCGGGTACGCGGGCAGCGCGGCCGGCATCGTCGGCACGATCGCCGTGGTGGCGGCGCTGGTGCTGGTCGTGGTGCACCGGCTGGTGCCCCGCTGGAAGGGCTGACGCCGGTGCGGACCGTACGGGAGGCGTTCCGGGCCGAGTGCGAACGCCTGGAACGGGTGCTGCGCGACCTGGACGACGCGGCGCTGGACCGGCCCACCCCGTGCCCGCCAGGGCGGGTACGTGACCTGATCGCGCATGTGAGCACCGGAGCCGGACGCCTGGCCCTGATGCTCGCCGAACCCGCGCCGCCCCGGCCCGAGGTCGACGCCGCCGCCTACTTCGGCGCGGCCAAGTTCAGCCCGCCGGTCGACCGGGACCGCATCGACTCGGCCCGCCGGGCCGCGCGGGAGCACCCGGGCGCGGCCGAGGTGGCCGACGAGTTCGCCCGAGCCTGGCGCGCCACCGGCGAGGCGGTCGCCGCAGCGCCGCCCGGCCGGGTGGTACGCACCCGCCACGGTGACGCGATGGCGCTGGCGGAGTTCCTGCGTACCCGCGTGGTGGAGGTCGCGGTGCACGGCCTGGACCTGGCCGACGCGCTGGACCGGCCGCCGTGGCTGACCCCGGCCGCGGCGGACGTGGTGGTGGGCGTGCTCACCGGCGGCGCGCCGGTGCCGCCGGGCCTGCGGTGGGACGCGCTCACCGTGCTGCGCAAGGCCACCGGGCGGCTGCCGCTCACCGGCGACGAGCGCGCCGAGCTGACCCGCGCCGGCATCGGCCGGCTGGCCTTCGGCGGCTGACGGCTCAGCGCCCGGCGCACCGCCGCAGGTGCTCCAGCACGATCGGGTCGATCCGGCCGGGCACGAAGCGTTCCTCCAGGTTCTCCAGGCCGGTCCAGGCCGCCAGCGCGTCGTCCAGGCCGGCCGGGCCGACCGGGTGACCGGTGGCGGCGAGCAGCTCGGTCACCTCGGCCGCGAGAGGGCCGGTGAGGTCACGCAGCGTGGTCGGGTCGGGGCGGCCGAACAGCATGTGGTGGATGCCGAGCAGGCGGCGCAGCTCGGCGACCGGGTCGACGTGGTCGTCCACGCGCAGGTCCACCAGCTCGTCGCCGGTGCCGGCGTAGCCGCCGTGGCGCTGCACCACGAGCATCGCGGCGCTCTGCCGGCCGCGCCGGTCGCCGCCGGCCGCGTCACCGGCGGTGAGTGCGGCCAGCAGGCGCTGCGGGAACGGCAGGTCGTCGCGGGCCAGCCAGGCGTCGCGCAGCGCGTCGATCACCTGCGGGCCGGTCAGGATGTTGCCCTGCGCGGCCCAGCCGTCGCCGGCCTGCCCGCCGGCCCACGGATGGCACCGCGGCCCGGTCCAGGTGGCCCCGTCGCCGGTCGCCCCGACCACGGCGAGCTGCCTGTCGTCGCGGCCGGGATCGGCGGCGACCAGCCCGGCCACCGCGTCGGTGGCGGTGACGCCGGTACGCAGCAGCGCGAGCGCCTGCGCCCGGTAGGCGAGGTTGGCGTGCGCCTGGGTGGCGACCGCGCCCACCAGTGCCTCGGCCGCAGGCACCAGCGCCCCGGCGGCGAGGAACCGGCTGGCCACCGCCACCCCGTACAGGTGCCCGTCGGCGGAGCGGGCGACGAGCGAGAAGGTCACGCGCGGATCGTAGCCCGGTCGCGGTGTGCCGCACCGGCGTCGCCGCTCAGAACGGCGTCGCCGCCTCCTCCGGCGGGCGGCCCCAGGCGCGGCGCGCGTCGGCCACCGCCACCGCCGTCAGGATCACCGCGGCGAGGATCGCCGCGACCAGCGGCGCGAGGCGCACCAGCAGCGGTACGGGCAGCAGCAGCGCGGCGATCCCCACCAGCCTCGACGGGGAGACGCGGCCGAACACCTCGTACTCGAAGCGGGCCCGGCCGGCCAGGAACACGGCCGGCCCGCCGAGGACCACGGCCATCCAGGGCAGCTCGTTGTGCCCGGCCGGGTGCTCGATGACCAGTTCGTAGCCGATCGCGGTGGCGACCACCCCGATCACCATGACCAGGTGGGTGTCGGCGGCGGACCGCCCGATGGTGGCCGGGTGCGCGGCCCGGGTCACCGCCTCGCCGAGGATCTGCCCGGCCCGCTGCACGTAGATCCGCCACAGCAGCACCGAGGTAGCCAGCGCGACGGCGAACGCGACGACCATGCCCGGGCTGGTGGAGGAGCGGGTGAACGACAGGCCGGCGAGCAGGATCGTCTCGCCGAGCGCGACCAGGAAGATCTGCTGGTAGCGCTCGGCGAGGTGCTCGCCGTGGATGTCCCACCGGGACACCGTCGAGCGGCCCAGGCCCGGCAGCGGCCAGCCGAACCGGGCGGCGAGGTACTCCAGCAGCAGCGCCGTGGTCCACAGCACCACCCGGGCGCTGCCCGGCAGCAGCGCGCCGGCCAGCCAGAGCACACCCGTGGCGCAGAACGTGATCAGCATGCGCAGCTTGAGCCGCCGGTACTGCTGCTTGTGCAGCACCAGCACGAGGATCGCCGGCCGGCTCACCTGGGCCACCACGTACGCGGCGGCGAAGATCAGGCCGCTGTGGCTGAACGCGCGCGGGATCGCCACCCCCATCACCATCGCCGAGATCAACGCGGTGATCACGATGACCTGCAACCACAGGTGGTGCGGGTCGTAGCGGCTGGTCGTCCACGCCGTGCCCTGCCACACGGCCCAGAGCGCGAGCAGCAACAGCAGCGTCTTGCCGCCGCCGGTCACCGCCGACCAGCCGGTCTGCCCGCCCTCCAGCACCAGGTCCTCGAAAGCGCGCGCCGAGATCCGGGTCAGCGCGAACACGTACACCAGGTCGAAGAACAGCTCCAGGAACGTGGCCCGGTCGGGCCCGCCGCCGGACGAGCGCAGCGCGGCCGGCTCGGCGGTCCTCACCGCCGGGCCCCGTCCCCGGTCCGACTCATGCGGCAGTCGTAACACTCTTTCCCGGCGCTCCGGTGCGGATCACCCATATCCGCCTGGATCTTGCTCCCGGCGGTGCCGGACGGGCACCATCGACGGGTGACGAACCGATGGGGCATGACCGTGCCGCTGGGCGGTATCCCGCTCGCCGACCACGCCGCCGTCTACGCGGCCCTGGACGACGCCGGGTTCACCGACGTGTGGTCGTCGGAGGTGGCCGGCGCCGACGCGTTCACCCCGCTGGCCCTGGCCGCCGCCTGGTCGCCGCGGCTGCGCCTCGGCACCGCGATCACGCCGGTGTTCACCCGGGGGCCGGGACTGCTCGCGATGAGCGCCGCCGCGCTGGCCGAGGCCGCGCCGGGCCGCTTCGCGCTCGGCGTCGGCGCCTCGTCGCCGGTGCTGGTGCGGGACTGGAACGCGATCGGATTCGACGAGCCGTTCAAGCGGACCCGGGACGTGCTGCGCTTCCTGCGGGCCGCGTTGCGCGGCGAGACAGTCGACGGCGCGTTCGACACGTTCGCCGTCCGGCGGTTCACGCTCGAGCGCCCGCCCAGCGTGCCGCCGCCGGTCCTGCTGGCCGCGCTGCGCCCCGGCATGCTGCGCCTGGCCGCCGCCGAGGCCGACGGGGTGATCCTCAACTGGCTGGCCGCCGACGACGTGCCGACCGCGCTGGCCGAGGTGGGCGAGCGGCGGCCCGGCTTCGACGTCGCCGCCCGCATCTTCGTCTGCCCCACCGAGGACACCGCGTACGCCCGCGCGCTGGGCCGCCGCATGATCACCGGCTACCTCACGGTGCCCGCGTACGCCGCCTTCCACAGGTGGCTGGGCCGCCAGGACTCGCTCGGCCCGATGTGGGAGGCGTGGGCCGCGGGGGACCGGCGGGGCGCCTCCGCCTCCGTGCCGGACGAGGTGGTCGACGCGCTGGTGCTGCACGGCTCGCCCGAGCAGTGCGTGGCGGCCGTCCGCCGCTACGCCGACAACGGTGTCGACGTACCGGTCATCGCGGTGCTGCCCACGCCCGAGATCACCGAGGGCGGCGCGGCGGCCTGGATGGACCTGCTGCCCCGGCTCGCCCCCGGAAAGGCGGCCTGAGATGAACCTGACCGACCGGGTGGTGGTGATCACCGGCGGGGCCGGTGGGATCGGGGCGGCGCTGGGCCGACGGTTCGCCGCCGAGGGCGCCGCCGCGATCGTCCTGGCCGACCTGGCCGCCGACGCGGCCCGCGCCGCAGCCGACGCGATCGGCCCGGTGGCCAGCGGCGTCGGGCTCGACGTCACCGACGAGGCGGCGGTACGCGCGCTCGTCGAGGAGACCGAGCGCCGCCACGGCCGGATCGACCTGTTCTGCGCCAACGCGGGCGTCGCCACCGGCGGCGGCATCGACGCGCCCGACGCGGACTGGGACCGGGCCTGGAAGGTGAACGTGCTCGGGCACCTGCACAGTGCCCGCGCCGTGCTGCCCGGGATGCTCAGCCGGGGCCAGGGACACCTGCTGCTCACCTGCTCGGCGGCCGGACTGCTGACCGCCGTCGGCGACGCCCCGTACACCGCCACCAAGCACGCCGCCGTGGGTCTCGCCGAGTGGCTGGCGATCACCTACCGGGACGCCGGCATCCGGGTCAGCGCGCTGTGCCCGCAGGGCGTGGACACCCCGATGCTCGCCGACGGCCTCGCCGAGGGACACCTGGGCGCCCGGGTGATCGCCGCGTCCGGGGCGATCCTCACGCCGGACCAGGTCGCCGACGTGGTCGTGGCCGGGCTGGCCGAGGAGCGGTTCCTGATCCTGCCGCACCCCGAGGTGGCCGACTACGCGCGGCGCCGCGCCGAGGACCCGGACGGCTGGCAGGCCGGGCTGCGCAAGCTCGTCCGGAAGCTGCGGGCGAACTCCCCTCAGTCGTGACGGATCGACGGCGATTCAGCCGTCGCCACCGGTTCCGGCTGTCGCCGGCGGAGTTGCCGTCACCGCCGGCTCCGCCGCCGGCGGTCCGGACCGGGTGGGTAGCAGGAGGGCGGCGACTGCTGCGCCGGCCGCCAGTACGCCGATCACGAGCCAGACCGTGGTGATGAGGGGCAACTGCTGCCCGGCGATGCTGCCCGCCGAGGCACCCACGACGGTCGCGGCCATCTCGGCGGCGGAGAAGGCGGATCCGACCCGGCCGAGCTGGCGGTCCGGGGTGTGGCGCTGGACCTGAACCTGGACCAGCATCAGCAACGCGCCACCGGGCAGGCCGGCCAGGGCGATGAAGACCAGCGCGGCGGCGAAGTGGTGGATGAGGAAGAGCCCCGCGAAGCAGAGGGTGATCGCCGCCAGGCAGCCGGTGAACGACAGCCGGAGGAGACCGCTTCGGGACAGCACGTTGCCGACGTACGCGCTGGCCAGGAAGCCGCCGCCCAGCGCGGCCATGAGCACGCCGACATCGCCGGCGTCGCCGCCGAGGACGCTGATGACGTACGGCACGAGAAGCACGTTCAGAGCGGCGTTCGCCATCAGGAAGATGCTGGAGACGCCGAGCGTCGTGCGGAGGACGGGATGCCCGAAGAGGAAGGCAAGACCCTCCCGGATCTGCCCCCGGAAAGCGGCCAGCCAGGACGACGTGCCCGGCCGGTGTCCGTCGTCGGCCACCCGCAGCCGGCCCATTCCGAAGATCAGTACGGCCGAGACCAGGTACGTCGCGGAGTCGATCAGCACCAGAGCGTCGAAACCCACGAGGGCGTAGAGCGCGCCGCCCAGGGGCGCGCCGGCGAGGCGGACGACGCCGCTCGCCACCGTGTTCCAGGAGTTTGCCGCCTCCAGGTCACCGCCCCGGCCGACGATGGCGGGCACCACCGCCCGGGCCGCGGGCTGGAAGACGTGCCCGATCGCGCTCTCGAAGAACATCACCGTGTAGAGCAGCCACAGCATGCCCGGATCGTCGACCACGACCAGCGCGAGCACGACGGCCATGCGCAGCAGGTCCGCGCCGACCATCACCGCGCGCCGGTCCCACTGGTCGGCCAGCACCCCGGCCAGGGGCGCGAAGACGATCGCGGGCAGGGTCTGCGCGACGAAGGCGAAACCGCTGCTGAGCGTCGACCCGGTCATCGTGTAGACGTGGACCGGTACCGCGACGATCATCAGCCAATTGCCCAGGTTGGACAAGAGCGTACTGGTCCAGAGCAGACGAAAACGCCGGTTCCTGATCCAGATCACCGCTCACCCTACTTCCGTAAGCCGGCCGCCGGTGCCCCACTCAGGACGGCTCGTAGAGGTACCGGCCCGGCGATCCGGTTACGGCTGTTGATCAGCGTCGCCACCGGAGCGGCCCCGGATGGACCGCCCACAGCACCTGTCGCCACCGCGACCGGGCCGAACGCAGCGCGTCGGCGAAGCCGGCGCTCAGCCGTGCGGCCCGCTCCGCCTGTTCCGGCGTGACGCTGCCCGGCGCGAAGCCCGCCTGGTTGAGCAGACCGGCCAGCTCGTCCACCACCGCGCCATCCGGGTCGCCGCTCGCCGCGCCCTCTCCGAGCCGCGCCGCGCGCGCCTCGGCGAGCGTGCGGCGGGCCCGCTCGGCCACCTCCGCCGCCGCCAGGTCCGGCCCCGCCGGGTGCCCGGCCAGGCGCAGCGCGTCGGTCAGCTCCCGCCACGCGCCCGCGACCCGCTCGCCCGGGTCGGCGGCGTCCAGACGGGAGCGGGTCAACCGGCGGCGCGCCGCGTACAGGGCGGCCAGCACCGCGCCGACCAGCAACGCCAGCCCGCCGACGCCGCCACCGACCAGCACCGGCGTCCCGAGTCCGCCCTCGTTCCGGCCGGGCGCGGGCGCGGCGGCCGGGGGCGTGACGCTCGGCTCCTCGGTGGGCGCCGGCACCTCCGACGGTGGCGGGTCCTCCGGCTGCGGCCGGAAGTCCTCCTCCACCGGGCGGGGCTCCTCATCCGGACGGGGCATCGGGTCGAACGGCACCCAGCCGACACCGTCGAACAGCACCTCCGGCCAGGCGTACGCGTCGGCGGCCCGCACCGGACCGTCGCCCTTGGGCTCGAACCCGACCACCACCCGGGTGGGCAGCCCGGCGAGGCGGCCGAGCACCGCGAACGCGGCGGCGAACTGCTCCGAGGTGCCCCGCTGCCCGCCGCCGTTACGCGGTCCGAACAGGAAGAACGCCAGGTTCGGGTACGCGTGCCCGCTCGGCGCGTCGGCTGTCACCCGGTAGTGCTCGGCCAGGAACGTGGCGATCGCGTCGGCGCGCGCGTACGGGGCGCCGTTCGACTCGGCGAGCTGGGTGGCGAGCCGGCGCACCGGCTCCGGCGCCCCGTCCGGCACCCGCAGCACCCGGGCCACCTCGTCCCCTGCGGGCACGTTCGCCGTGGGCAGCAGGTTCGCGTCCGGGCGCTCCCGCACCGACGACACCTCGTACCGCAGCCCCGGCGCGAGCCCCTCCGGGCGGATCAGCGTCCCGGTCGCCGGGTCGTACGCCACCCGCGCGCCCGTCACCTCGCGCGGCGTGGGCACCGCCGGCAGCAGCCGCCCGGTCAGGTCGCCGACGGTGATCTCCTGGCGCACCTCGTCGGTGGCCGCGTCCGGGGCCGGCTCGGCGGCGGGCAGGATCCGCCCCGCGTTGCGGTACGTGGCGCCGACCCGCCAGGTCACCCCGTCGTAGTCGCTGAGCACCGCCAGCCGGATCCGCGGCGACCCGCCGTCACCCGCGCCCGCGACCGTGCGCACGTCGAGCAGCCGCTGGTCCGGGTTCAGCGCCCACCCGGAGATCCGGATCAGCGGGTTCTCGTCCAGCGACTCCACCCGGGGCGGCTCCACGTAGCGGCGCGGGTCGACCGGCCGCTCGTCGACCTGGGCGGCCACCACCGGGGCGAGCAGCGCCGCCAGCGCCACCACCACTGCCAGCCCGGCCGCGCTCGCCGCCACCAGCCGCAGCCGCACCGCCGCGCGTACCGCAGGAGTGAGGCCGGCGACCGGATCGGGTGCCGGGCCGTCGCGGCGCGCGGGCGTCGCCAGGCCGGCCGCCGCGACCGCCGCGAACAGCACCGTCGGGCCGATCGCCGGATCCGCGTTCGGCCCCACCACGTAGAGCGCGCCGGCGTAGAGCAGCGCCGGCGGCAGGTAACCCAGCAGCACCCGCCCGGCCCGCAGCGCCACCTCGGCGGCGGTCAGCCCGGCCAGCCACGCCGCGACCACCGGGACCAGCACCGTGTCCGGCGCCGGCTCGACCGGGATCATCGCGGTGAGCAGCCGGGGGATCGCGTTGCGGGCGGCGTCGGCGGCCACCTCGCCGAGCCCGCCCGGCAGCGCCGCGTGCGCGGCGGCCAGCCGCAGCGACAGCAGCGTCCACCCGGTCAGCGCGGCCACCGACAGCGGCGCCACCAGCCAGGACGGCAGCCGCCGCGAGGCCACGCTGACCAGCACCGACCCGACGGCCGCACCGGCCATGAGCCGGGTCAGCAGCGGGTCCGCGTACACCCGGCCCAGCACCACGCCGGAGAGCGCGACCAGCACGATCAGCGCGACCGGCACCAGCACGGTCCGCAACGCCCAGACCGCCCGCTCCGCCGCCTGCGTCCGCGGCGGCGTCACCACCGGCGGACCCCGTCCCACTCGGCGGCGAACGCCGCGCCGTCCGCGGCGTCCAGGACCGTGAGGCCCGCCGCGCCGGCCGCCGTCGGCCCGTCCGCGCCGAACATCCCGACCACCACCGACGGGTACGCGCCGCGCAGCGCGCCGACGTGCCCCAGGTCGTCGCGGCCACCCGGCCCGGTCAGGAAGACGAGCGTGTCGCCGAGCCGGTCCCGGCGCAGCCGCCCGGTCGCGGCGGGCAGCACGTCCGGTCCGGCGTCCGCCAGCTCCACCGCGGCGAGCCGGTCCAGCGGCCCGGCCGCCCCGGCGGGCTCCACCTCGGTCGGTACGACGAGCAGCAGGTGCACCGGCAGGTCCTCCCGCACCGCTGCGGCCACCACCGACGCCGCCGCCTCGCACGCCGACTCGAACGACTCCGCGACACCGCCCGCGCGGTCCGGGTGCGCGGACGCACGGTTGTCCAGCACCACCACCAGGCGCGGCAGGCTGGTGTCCACGTTCTCCCGCACCATCAGCTCACCCACCCGGGCGCTGGTACGCCAGTGCACGCGGCGCAACTCGTCGCCCACCACGTACTCCCGCAACGAGTCGAACGTGATCGACCCGTGCGGCACGCTGTCGGTACGCCCGTCCAGGCTGCGCCCCGCACCGGTGGGCACCGCGGAGAGCGGATGGATGCGTGGGTGCACCCACACCGGCACGGTGCCGCCGTAGCCGCGCGCCAACGCCACCAGGCCCAGCGGATCCCGGCGCACCACCCGCAGCGGACCCACCGGCACCACCCCACGGCGATGCGTCGGCACGTCGTAGCGCACCACAGTGTCCCGGCCCGGACGCAACCGCAGCAGCGGCACCGGCACCAGCGCCCCGGCGCAGCGGTCCTCGGCCACCAGGTTCGCCGCCCGCAACCGGCCGGTGTTGCGCACCGTCAGCTCCATCGCCGCCGGCTCACCCCGGGCCACCCGGTCCGGGTCGGCCCGCCGCTGAACGCTCAGCCGGGGCCGCCAGGCCGCGTTCACCACGGCGTAGCCGACCGCCACCGCGGCCGCCGCGCCGAGCACCGTCAGCTCCGGGTACGCGTAGCGGAACCCCACGCCGAGCAGCACCAGGGCGGCGACGAGCAGCCCGATGCCACGGGCGGTGATCCCCACGCTCAGCCGTGCACCGCTGTGGCCTGGCCCGACGGCAGCGGCACCGGCACCGACGCGACCGCCTGCCGCAGCACCTCGGCGGGCGTGACACCCCGCACCTGCGCGTCCGGGGTGAGCAGCAGCCGGTGCGCGAACACCGGCTCGACGAGCGCCTTCAGGTCCTCCGGCATGATCCAGCCCCGGCCGTCGATGAGCGCGTACGCGCACGCCGCCCGGGTCAGCGCGATCACCCCGCGCGGGCTCACCCCGACCCGCACCTGCGGATGGGTACGCGTCGCCGCGGCCAGCCGCACCGCGTACGCGTAGAGCGGCTCGGCGATGTGCACCCGCCGGGCCATCTTCACCATCTCGCCCACTGTGTCGGTGTCGGTGACGGCGGTCAGCGAGTCGGGGGAGCGGACCGTGGCGCCGCGCAGCACCTCCACCTCGACCGCCTCGTCCGGGTAGCCGACCGACAGCTTCACCAGGAACCGGTCGAGCTGGGCCTCGGGCAGCCGGTACGTGCCGTCCATCTCCACCGGGTTCTGCGTGGCCACCACCAGGAACGGCTGCGGCACCGGATGCCGTACGCCGTCCACCGTGACGGTCCGCTCCTCCATGACCTCCAGCAGCGCCGACTGCGTCTTCGGCGACGCCCTGTTGATCTCGTCGGCGATCACGATGTTGGCGAACACCGGCCCCGGGTGGAACTCGAAGCCCCGGCTGGCCTGGTTGAAGATGGTCACCCCCGACACGTCGGAGGGGAGCAGGTCCGGCGTGAACTGGATCCGCCGCCACTGCCCCTTCACCGTCGCCGCGACGGCACGGGCCAACGTGGTCTTGCCCACGCCCGGCACGTCCTCCAGCAGCACGTGCCCCTGCGCGAACAGCGCGGTCAGCGCGAGCCGCACCACCTGCGGCTTACCCAGCACGACCGCGTTGACGTTGTCGGCCAGCCGGGCGGCCAGGGCGGCGAAGCCCTGCACCTCCGGCTGGCTCAGCGGTTCGTGCGTGTTCACGGATGCGCCTCTCGGACGGTGCGGTCAGCAGGCGGGCAGCACGTTGAGGTCGTCGCCGCCCTCCAGGTTGAGCCAGGCCCACGGGATGTACGTCTTGCCCTTGTACTCCACCTGGACCCACCAGGTGCTCTGCTTGTTGTTGTTGTAGATCCAGGCGTCCACGTCCTCGCCCTTCACCTTGCAGTACGTGCGCAGCCGCCGGCCGTCCGGCACCCAGCCGGCCTGACGGTCGTTGTCCTGCCGCGGGACCTCGAAGATCTCGTTGCCGTTGCGGCCCGGCACGTCCTTGTCGCAGTACGTCCGCTGGTCGCCGTCCGGACCGTTCTTGCAGGTGGCGACGCCGTACACCGGGTCGGTGGTCTGCGCGCGCGAAGCGGTGCCCTTACCGGCGGCGTTTGATGCGGTCAGCGTCACCGTGTACGCGGTACCCGGCGTCAGCCCGGTCACCCGCAGGCTGGAACAGCTTCCGCTCGCTGACTTCCCGCCGGTCGCCGCCGTGCAGGAGGCGCGGCCACCGCCCGCGTCCACAGTGAATGTCACAGTCACCGACGTGGCGTCCGCCGACGAGCCGGTCACCGTGATCCGGGGCTCGGCCACCGTCCGCGCGGTGGTGCTCGCCTCCGGTCCCGGCCCCGCCTCGTTCACGGCCTTGACCTTCACCGTCACATTCTGGCCGTTGCCCAGGCCGCCCACGGTGGCCTGCACGTCGGTCACCTCGACCGACTTCCCGGCCGCCTCCACCACGTACTTCGTCACCGGCCGGCCGTTGTCCACCGCCGGGGACCACTGCACCGCGATCGTGCCCGGCTGGTCGGCGACAGTCGACGCCCGCAGCTCGGTCGGTGCCTTCGGCACGGTGAACGGCACCACCGTGTTGCTCACCGGAGACGCCTTCGACCCGGCGCCCTTGTCGCTCACCGCGGTCACCGTGAACGCGTACTGGGTGCCGTACTCCAGTTGCCCGGCCGGCACCACCAGCTCCGTCTTCGCCGACTCGCCGGCCGGGGCGCTCGCACCCGCCGAGGTCGCCGTCACCGCGTACTTCGCGATCGTGTTGCCCTGGCCGTCGGCCTCGGGCCAGCTCACCCGCACCGTGCCGTCCGGCCGCGCCTCGGCGGTCACCGACGCCGGCGGGTCCGGCACCTCGGCGGTCGGCACCACCGGGTTGCTGCGCCGCGGCGGCCCCTCACCCTTGGCGTTCACCGCGTGCACCGAGAACGTGTACGTCTCACCGTTGGTCAGACCGGTGACCTCCAGCGCGCGCTGGTTCGCGCCGACCTGGTGGGTCTGACCGGCGCCCTCCACCACGTACCGGGTGATCTCGGCGCCGTTCGACGCGGCGGCCTGCCAGCTCACCCGCGCCGACGCGTCACCGGCGGCGGCCGTCACCGACTTCGGCGCACCCGGCTTGGACACCTTCGGCTTCTTCGGCGGGGGCGGCGGCGGAGCCACCGGCGGCGGATCGCCGCCCAGCACGTCGTTGGCGTACTTGTCGACCTCACGCACCTGGTTGCGGTCGTCGACCACCTGCGCGGTGGACGAGTCCGGCGGGTTGATGAACAGGTGGTTCTCGCGCACCTCCAGCTCGACCGGGCCGGGCCGGCCGGAGCCCTTGACGGTCTGCACGAGCTGACCCTCGGCGTCGAAGGCGTACACCGTGCCGGTGGTCTCGTCGGCGCAGTAGAACCGGCCCGCCCACGCCACCGCCGGGCTCAGCCGCGCGCCGGTGCCGGGCACCGTGAACCGCTTCACCTCGCGGCTGTCCCGCACCACGTGCACCGACCGGTCACCGGGGACCGTGACCGGCACCTGCGGCCCGCTGGTACGCGTCGGCAGGTTCCCCGGCGCGGTCATGCTCAGCTCCGCCCGCTGGGTCTGACCGCCGACCACAGTGACCAGCGACGCCGAGGTGCGGTCCAGCACCGCGACGCCCTCGTCCAGCGTGGACACCACCAGCTCGTGCGCCGGCTCGGCCACGTCGTACGTCTCGACCCGCTTCGGGCTGAGCCCCGCGGACGGTGCGTCACCCGGCGTCTCCGGCAGCTCGGCGGCGGTCACCGCCGAGACGGTGCCCTCGCTCGGCACCGCGACCCACAGCTTGCCGGCACCGTCGAACGTGCCACCGGTGATGCCCGGCGGGTAACGCACCGGCTCACCCACAGGCGTCAGCGCCCGCGGGTCGAGCTGCCGGACGATGCCCTGCACCGCGTCCACCACGAACGCGGAATCCTCGTGCAGCGCCACGCTCACCCCGAACCCCGGCGCGGTCGGCGTCGTCGCGGTGATCTGCAACGTCGCCAGGTCCAGCGAGCTGACCCGGCCGGTGTTGAGGTCGCGCAGGATCAGCAGCCGGTCGGTCTGCGCCACCTGCATCTGGTGCCGCCGCCCACCCGGCACCTCCATCCGGGTGTCCACCCGCGCGGTGACGCCGTTGACCCGGGCCAGCTCACTGCGGGTGGTGCTCCACAGCCACGAGGACGCGTCGAAGCTCGCCACCGCGTTGTCGGCCGCGCCCAGCCCGAGCACCGTCAAACCCATCGCGGCCAGCAGCGCGGCCACCGTGCCGATGGTGACCAGGCCGCCCCGCATCCGTGACCGTGGACGAGCCTGCTCCGGCCCGGTGCCCGTGACGTCCTCGATGGTGGTCACTGCCGGCTGCCTCCCCGTGTCGGTGGGGGAGAGACGCCGAGCACGGCCGACCCTCCCCAGAGCCGGGAGCCATCATAGGTGCCGTCCGGAGCCGGTGAAACCCGCACCGTCCTCCTGTGGACACCGAGCGTGTCGTCCGTGGACGCTCAGTTCGGCGTGCCGCCGCCCTTCCGGTCCGTGCAGACCTGACCCGAGGTGGCATACGAGTCGGTCGAGTAGACAGCCAGTACCGTGAAGCAGTAGTCCAGCTTCGCGCTCAGCCCGTTCACCGTGTACCGGGTCTGTCCGGCGTCCACAGTTGCCATCACCCCTAGCTTCTGCCCGGCCCGGCCACCCGCCACCACGAACGGCACCCCGCCGTTCGTCGGGTCGGTCCAGGTCACCGTCACTGTGGTGGTGTCGTCGCGCAGCTTCAGGTCCCCCGGCGGCGGCCCGGCCACCTTCGGCGACGCGGCGCCGGACGCGGGCACGGGAGCGGGAGGCGGCGCCGCCTCCCGGTTCAGCAACACCACGCCGACGCCGACCGCAGCGACCACCGCGAGCACCGCACCCCCGACCACAAGGGCCAGCACCGTCCGGTTGCGGCCGGGCTCCGGTTCCTCCGTCTCGGGGTACGCAGCCGGCGGCTGGTGGAACATCGGCGGGGCCGCCGGCCACGCGCCCTGATCCGGCTGGGCCGGCGGCTCCGGTCGGGTGGACTCGGGGAAGTCCAGCAGGTCCTCGTAGATCGTCATCGGCCGGTTCGGCTCCGGCGCGTCCGGCTCCGGTTCGCCTGCGGCGTCGGCGGGCGCCGGCTCGTCATCCTCCGGCTCCGGGCCGGTGGGCCGGTCGACCGGCTGGGACGGGGCTGCGCTGCTCCACGGCGGCGCGACCATGCCCCACGGCGGTACGGAGGAACCGCTGACGGGTGCCGCGCTGACCGGTGCCGCGGGTGGTCCGCTGACCGGCGGTGGATAGGTGCCGGGGGGAGCGCTCACCGGTGGGTGTCCGGCGGGCGGCGCGCTGACCGGCGGTGGGTAGCCGGGTCCGGGCGGTCCGCTGATCGGCGGGCCCGGAGGGCCGCTGACGGGTGGTGCGGGTGGTGCGCCGGTCAGCGACGGGTAGCTGGGTGCGGGTGGCCCGCTGATCGGCGGGCCCGGAGGGCCGCTGACGGGTGGCACGGGTGGTCCGCCTGCCGGCGTCGGGTAGCCGGGTACGGGTGGTGCGCTGATCGGCGGCGGATAGGCCGGTGCGGGTCCGCCGGCCGGTGGCGGGTAGCCCACTGCCGGTGCGGCGCTGACCGGCGCGGCGGGCGGGCCGCTTACTGCTGGCGGGTAGCCGCTTACCGGAACCCCGCTGACCGGGTAGCCGGCCGGTCCGCTGACCGGCTGTCCGGGAGGGCCACTGACCGGGTGCGTGGGCGGCGCGCTGACCGGCGACGTCGAGGGTGATCCGACGGGCGGTGCGCTGACCGGCGGTGCGCTGACGGGTGCTGGGTTGACGGGTGCGGCACTGACGGGCACGGCGCTGGTGGGCGGTGGGCTGATGTGGGGTGCGGCGGGCAGCGGTGCTCGGCCTGCCGGAGGCGCACCGGCGTCGGGCGTGCCGAGGGTGCCCGACGCGCCTACGGAGGGGGCGCCCGGCTGCTTCACGCTCGCGGCGGCGTCGGTGACCGGTGCACCACCCGAGCCGCCTCCACTCGTATCCGACGGGCTCACCGGCGGTCCGCTGACCGGGGACGTGCTCAGCGGTGGCGCGCTCGCTGCGGGCGCGATCATCCCGGTTGAGCTGGCCGAGGGCGTGTTAGCAGGGGATTTGCTGGCCGGTGGTGCGCTGACAGGGGGTTCGTCGGCGGAAGCGGTCGCTGCGGGGTTCGCCGAAGCGTCGCGTGCTGCCTTTGCGGCGTTGCGTTCCGCCTCCTCTTCCAGCAGCGGGCCGATCTGCTGCACCTGGATCGTCGGCTTGTCCCAGCCCGGTCCACCGGGGACGGGCGGCACAGTAGTGGCGCTGGCTCTGCTCGTTTCGGTATCGGCCGAGTCCGTATCGGCAGTCCGATCCATATCGGCGGCTCGGCTCGTATCGGCGCGTGGGGGAGCGGGGACGGCCTCGGTCGTCGGTGTCGCCCGTTGGGCCGGTGCCGGTCGGGGCGTCAC
>NZ_LEKG01000316.1:0-3991 GCF_001029515.1 Micromonospora sp. RV43
GGTCAGGTCGGGCGGGGGGCGAAGCCGTAGGGGAGTTCCAGGCGGTGGGCGGTCAGCAGTGCCTCGTCGGACAGGAGGTCCGCGGTGGGGGCGTCGGCGACGATGCGGCCACCGTCCAGGATCACCGAGCGGGGGCACAGCTCGGCCGCGTACGGCAGGTCGTGAGTGACCATGAGTAACGTCACCGGCAGGGCGCGCAGGATCTCCGCCAGTTCCCGCCGGGCGGCCGGGTCGAGGTTCGACGACGGCTCGTCCAGCACCAGGATCTCCGGGCGCATGGCCAGCACCGTCGCCACCGCCACCCGGCGCCGCTGCCCGAACGACAGGTGGTGCGGCGCGCGGTCCCGATGCTCGCTCATGCCGACCGCGGTGAGCGCCTCGTCGACCCGGGCGGCCAGCTCCGCGCCGCGCAGGCCCAGGTTGGCCGGGCCGAACGCCACGTCCTCGGCGACTGTGGGCAGGAACAGCTGGTCGTCCGGGTCCTGGAAGACGATGCCGACGCGGCGGCGTACCTCGGCCAGCGTCTCCCGGTCCCGGCTGACCGTCAGGCCGCCGACGGTCACCGTGCCCTCGGTCGGGGTGAGGATGCCGTTGAGGTGCAGCACGAGCGTGGTCTTGCCGGCGCCGTTGGGCCCGAGCAGCGCCACCCGCTCGCCGCGCGGCACGGTCAGGTCCACGCCGTGCAGGGCGACGTGACCGTCCGGGTACGCGTACCGGACGCCGCTGACGTCGAGGGAGGGCGGCTGCTGCACGTACCCGATCATTGCAGGACGAGCGCGACGGCGGCGATGGTGGCCGCGATCGCCGGCACCGTCGCGGCGGCCGCCCACTGGCCGGCGGTGGCCGCGCCGGCCCCCTGCCACACCGCCGGCATCCGGCCGGTGTAGCCACGGGAGAGCATCGCCAGGTAGACCCGCTCGCCGCGCTCGAAGGCGCGCAGGAACAGCGCGCCGACGCCGGCCGCGAAGCCGCGCAACTGCCACAGGAACCGCGGGTCGTCGCCGCGCGACACCCGCGCCACCCGCATCCGGCGGGCCTCGCCGACGAGCACCTCCAGGTAGCGCAGCATGAACGTGGCGATCTGGGTGAGGATCTGCGGGCACCGCAGCCGGTCCAGGCCGAGCAGCAGGTCACGCGTCGTCGTGGTCGCCGCCAGCAGGAGCGACGCGAGTACGCCGAGCGTGCCCTTCGCCAGGATGTTGAACGCGCCGTGCAGCCCGTCCACGGACAGGGCGAGCCCCGCCACCTCGACCCGTTCCCCCGCCCCGAGGAACGGCAGGGCGAGCGCGAACAGCACGAACGGCAGCTCGATCAGCGCCCGGCTGAGCAGCCAGCGCGGGCCGACCCGGGCCAGCGCGGCCACCACGGCGACCAGGAGCGCGTAGCCGCCGAAGGCCCAGTACGCCTCGCGGGGCGTCGCCACCACCGCGACTGTGAACAGCACCATCGCGGCGATCTTCACCTCCGGCGGGAGGCGGTGCACCGGCGAGCCGGACTCGCGGTAGAGGACGTGCGCGTGCCCGGCGCCCATGGTCAGCGGGTGCCGGTGGACGGGGTCGCGGCGTCGTCCGCCGGGTCGGCGCTCGCAGTGGTCGTGTCAGGCGCGGCGGGCGTGGCGGGGCCGCGGCGGCGGGCCAGCCAGAACAGGCCGCCGCCGAGCGCGAAGGTGAGCAGCACACCGAGAACGCCGGACAGGCCGGTGGACAGGAAGTCGTTGCCGATCCCGCGTACGCCGTAGTCGGCGAGCGGGCTGTCCGCCAGCTCGTGGTCCTTCGCCTGCTGGGCCGGGCAGCTGCCGCCGGTGATCTCGTCGTCGGCGTTCACGGTGCAGCCCTTGAGCAGCGACGAGTCGAGCCCGTCCGGGTGCGAGGAGGCGTAGTTGCTGACCACGCCCGCCAGCAGCAGAGCCACCAGCAGGCCGCCGAGCACGAACGGCCAGTGACGCTTGCTCATCGGGCACCTCCGGCGACCGGGACGGCGGGAGCCGGCGTGACCGGCTTGAGGGCGCGCAGCGCGTACACCAGGTCGGGCCGGACCTTTGCGACGGTGACCACCGTGGTCGCGGTGATCAGGCCCTCGCCGATGCCGATGAGCAGGTGGGCGAAGGCCATGGTGCCGGCCAGGCCGGTGAGGTTGCCGCCGAGGTCGGTGGTGCCGCCCAGCCAGTACTGCAGGACGAAGCCCTGGGACGCGACCACCACGCTGACCAGCGCGGACACGAACGCGGTGACCGCCAGGCCGGCCGGGGTACGCGGCAGTACGCGCAGCAGGAGCGCGATCAGCAGGTACGCGGCGGCGGTGCCGAGCAGCGCCATGTTGGTGATGTTGAGGCCGAGCATCGCCACCCCGCCGTCACCGAAGACCAGCGCCTGCACGATGAGCACCACTGCGACGCAGAGCGCGCCGACCCACGGGCCGACGAGCAGCGCGGCCAGCGCGCCGCCGAGCAGGTGACCGCTGACCCCGGCGGTGAAGATCGGGAAGTTGAGCATCTGCACGGCGAAGATGAACGCCGCCACCAGCCCGGCCATCGGGGCCAGCCGGTCGTCGAGGTCGGCGCGGCCCCGCATCACGCAGAACGCGAGCGCGGCGAGGGCGAGAGCCGCGAAGATCGCGGCGACCGGACCGTTGATGATCCCGTTGGAGATGTGCATCGCCAGGGTGTCCACGCGCTCAGCGTATTTCCAGGAAGGCACTGTTGCCAATATCTGGCAACAACCTCATGATGGCCGTCACCACGCCCGCGCGTCGCCGTCCGCCGACCGTACCGGCCCGGCGGTATCGTCACCGCCATGACCGACCGCCTCAAGCCCGGCGACCCCGCCCCCGAGTTCACCCTCCCCACCGACGACGGCGGCACGCTGTCCCTGTCCGGCCTGCGCGGCCGCAAGGTCATCCTGTACGCGTACCCGGCCGCCATGACGCCCGGCTGCACGAAGCAGGCGTGTGACTTCCGGGACTCGCTCGCCTCCCTCCAGGCCGCCGGCTATGAGGTGGTGGGCATCTCGCCGGACAAGCCCGCGAAACTCGCCAAGTTCCGCGACCGGGATGCCATCACGTTCCCGCTGGTCTCCGACGAGGACAAGGCGGTGCTGACCGCGTACGGCGCGTTCGGCGAGAAGCAGATGTACGGCCGTACCGTCACCGGCGTGATCCGCTCGACGTTCGTGGTGGACGAGGACGGCAAGATCGAGCAGGCGTTCTACAACGTGCGGGCCACCGGCCACGTCGCCAAGCTGCGCCGCGACCTCGGCCTCGACTGAGGTCGTCGCGCGGCACGCCCCGGTCGCGGCCCGGAGTACACACGGCTCCGGCGCGACACTCTAAACTCAGCGGGTCGGCGGGAGTGGCGGAACGGCAGACGCGCAGGCCTTAGGAGCCTGTGTCCGAGAGGACGTGGGGGTTCGAAACCCCCCTCCCGCACCATCAACGGTGTCACCCGCATCACGAACGCGGGTCCGGGCCGCGTCGCCACGCGCAGGATGGCGTCGTGGACCTGCGTTTCGTACTCGACCCCGACCTGACCCCCGAGCTGCGCGAACAGATCATCGCGCTCTGGGTGGACGTGACGAACGCCGGCGGCGCCGTCGGCTTCGTCGCCCCGGTGACCGCGGACGAGGTACGCCCGCTCGCCACCTCCACGCTCGACGAGGTGGCGGACGGGCCGGACCGGCTGCTCGCCGGCTACGAGGGCGAGAAGCTGGTCGCGGTGCTGGTCATCGCCGACAACCGGTTCCACCTCAAGACGCACTGGCGGGTGCTCAAGCGCGTCATGGTGCACCCGGACACGCAGGGACGCGGCCACGGCGCGGCGCTGATGCGCGAGGCCGAACGGATCGCCCGAGGGCTCGGCCTGGCGGCGCTGCACGTGACGGTCCGCGACGGCCTGGGCCTGGACGGCTTCTACAAGCGCCTCGGCTACCGCGAGATCGGCCGCCTCCCCGCCGCGCTGCGCCTGTCCCCCACCGACGCCCGTGACGAGATCCTCATG
>NZ_LEKG01000317.1:0-3986 GCF_001029515.1 Micromonospora sp. RV43
ACTCGACCGCCGGCCGCCCGGGCCGGGCATCAACAACCTTCGTCACACGCACGCTGGACAACGTAGGGGCTCCACGAGCCGCTCACAGAATCGCTGGAACCGCAATTGTCCAGATAAGAAGGTGGCCCACGCCGAAGGCGAAGGACGGTGCCCGGGGCGGCCTCAGCGCAAAGGCGCTGCAGCGCCGGATGGCGATCTCCCGCACGTCGGTGGACCTCGGCGATGCACTGGGTGGCCCACCGAACCCCGAGTGGGTCGAGTGGCTTATGGGGTTCCCTCTGGGGTGGACCGACGTCGAGCCCTCGGCAACGCAGTCGTCCCCGCCGTCGCCGAACACATCGGCCGCCTGATCACCACCCGCTACCCGCACCGCTGATGAACCGGCCCACCTGCCGGCACTGGATCGGCGCCGACGGTCGGTACTGCCTCGCGGCCGAGGGTGTGCGCCCGTACCTGCAAGGCCCGCGCTGCCCGGCGTACACACCGGCCGCGATCGCCGGCCAACCCGAACCCGACTCGACGCCGATGCTCCGCCGGCAACCCGCCCCCGCCCGTCCGATGGAAGGGAGGCACCTCGTGCCGAATCCCGATCTTCTGGCCGCCGCGCTCGCCCACGCAGCGCGCGGCTGGCACGTCTTCCCGCTGCGTCCCAACGACAAGCGACCCGCATTCCCCGACCACACCGCCGACGACTGCACCGGCCGCGACCCTCGCTGCCGCGCCGGGCACGTCGGGTGGGAGCAGCGCGCCACCACCGACCCTGACCGCATCCGCCGCGCGTGGTCGGCCCGCCCCTACGGCATCGGCATCGCCTGCGGGCCGTCCGGTCTGGTTGTGGTCGACCTGGACGTGCCCAAGCACCCCGACGACGCCCCACCGCCGGAGTGGGAGGGGGCGTGCGACGGGTGGGACGTGTTCGCCACCCTCGCCGCCCGCCACGGCGCCCAGATCGATCCGGTTGACGGGTTCGGACCGGACGCCACGCCCCGCAGCGGCATCGACGCCACGTACACCGTGGGCACCGGCAGCGGCGGCACCCACCTCTACTACCGCCATCCGACCAGTGGCCCGGCCTTGCGTAACACCACCGGCGACCGGGGCGGCCTCGGCTGGAAGGTCGACACCCGCGCCCACGGCGGCTACGTCGTCGCCGCTGGCTCCACCGTCGCCAGCCGCCTCTACGGTCTGGTCCTGGACGTCGATCCCGCACCGCTGCCGGGATGGTTGGTCGGGCTGCTCGCGCCCGCGCCGCGCCCAGCCCGGCGGACAACCGCGGTGAGCCTGCCGGCCGACCGGCACGGCCGCTATCTGGCTGCCGCAATTCGCCGCCAGGTCGCCCACCTCGCCGCCGCACCCGAGGGCCAGCGCAACCACGCTCTGTTCACCTCAGCCGTTGCGCTGGGGCAGCTCGCCGCCGGGGACGCGCTCACCGACGACGACGTGACCGCCGTCCTGGAACCTGTCGCCCTGTCGGTCGGGCTACGGCTCGGCGAGGTGACCCGGACGATCGCCTCGGGGCTGCGGGTCGGTGCGCGGCAGCCTCGCCGCCTGGCCGACTTGGGGAGGGCGGCATGACCGAGCGTTTGCAAATCGGCACCGGTCCCGAAACCATCCGCGTCCTCAAAGCCGCCCTGACCGACGGGCTGCTCCCCGACACCTACGTCTCCGCCGGGCAGCTCGTGCACATGGAAGCCGTCTCCGGCGGCCTCACCACGGCAGCCGACGAGGACTCGCCGCTGCCGGTGTCCGCTAGCGTGGTCACGCCGGCCGGACTGGCGGGGCTGCTCGCCGAACACGCCTACGTCTACCGGCTCAAGACCCGCAAGAGCGACACCGGCGACCCCGAGATGTTCGAAGAAGAGGTCACCCCGCCCCGCGACACCCTCGCCTCGGTGCTGGCCGGGAAGACGTGGCCGGGTGTGGCGCCGCTGCGCGGCATCATCGGCGCACCCGTCCTCCGGCGGGACGGCACGCTGTTGCAACAGCCCGGCTACGACAAGGCCACCGGCCTTTACCTCGCCTCTAAAGTCGCCCTGCCCACGGTGCCCGCCGAACCCACCGCCGAGCAGGTAGCCCAGGCCCGCACGTTCCTGCTCGGCCGATTCCTCCGCGACTTCCCGTGGGCCAGCGCGGCCGACCGGGCCAACTACGTGGCACTGCTGGCCACGCCGATCCTGCGGCACTTCACCCGCTCCCTCACCCCGTTCGCGCTGATCGATGCGACCATGCCGTCGAGCGGAAAGACGATCCTCACTGCCGGCCCCGGCATGCTCTACGGGCAGCGCGTGATGACCTGGGCTTACTCGGATGAAGAGCTGCGCAAGTCCATCACCGCCGTGCTGGCCGAGCAGGTCGGCGTGGTCATTTGGGACAACCTCGCCGAGGGCAGCGTCATCGACTCGGCCGTGCTCGCCCAACTCGTCACCAGCGGAGTCTGGTCAGACCGCCAGTTGGGCGCGTCGCGGAACATCGCCACCGTCAACGACCGGCTGTGGATGGCCACCGGCAACAACCTGCAAGTCGGCGGAGACATGGCCAGCCGCACCGTCCGCGTGCACCTCGACCCGGACATGCCCCGCCCCGAACTACGCGACCAAACCGGATTCGGCATCCCGCACCTCGACCAGTGGATCACCGACCCGACCAACCAGCTCACCGTCCTGTGGCACCTCTTGGTCCTCGTCCTCGACTGGACGCGCCAAGGAGCGCCGAAGGTGTCCGGGCTGTCGATGCGGCAGTTCACCCCGTGGGCGCAAGCCCTCGGCGGGTTCCTCGCCCACCACGGCATCGACGGGTTCCTCACCAACGCCGCCGATATCCGCGAGATCGATGAAGACGAAACGCGCTGGCGCGCGTTCCTCACTACCTGGCACGACCGCCACGGCGGCCGTGCGATCACCGCCGCCGACCTGCGCCGCGACGCCGAACCGGTGCAGCTCGGCAGCGACGTGCACGACCCGTGGGATGGGCAGTTCATCACCACCCATAACGGCCGCCTACCCAACCCCCTGCAACTCGGTCGGCTGCTCACCGGCCAAGCCGGACGATGGCGCGGCAACCACGTCATCCGCGCCGGCCGCAACGACCGAGGCGACCGCGCCGTCTTCTGGGTCGAACACCACGACGCATGAAAACCGCTGAACCATCTCCGCATCTCCGCAACGCCGCACCAACCCGCCATCACCAGCGGAAACACCTTGCGGAGATCAGACCATCAGGAACCATCAATCTCCGCATCTCCGCGACCTTCCTGCGGAGATGAACCTCGGTTGCGGAGATGGCCGATCAGCGGACGGTCGCATCTCCGCAAGCATTCGCCCAGCTCACGGCCGTGTTTGCGGAGATGCGGAGATGCGGAGATGGTTCAGCCCTTCCCCGACCAGGAGGCGACCGGAGCAGCTCGTCGCACGTCTGTGCCAGAGTGCCCCTGTGCGAATGACCGACGATCGCGGCCAGGTACTCGACGCTGAGTTCTCCGTAGAACCCGATGGCAATCACGTCGCCGTCATCCTCGAAAGCATGAGTGGCCGCGCCACGGGCAGAGCAGCCAGAAACACTGATTATCGGGCCGCACTGGAACTGATCTTGCAACGTCTCAAGGACCGCCGAGCTGTCATCGAGACAGCCATCGTCGACTCGCAACGCACCCAGCTACTTCCGGAGTCGAGCCGTCGCCTGATCAGCGAGCCCGTTCATTTGGCCGATGTTCCCGACCCTCGCGGGCTCCGACGAAAGCTGACCAACGCCCAAACCACGATCGGGCAAGCGCCCACCGCCCGGCGCCCCGGCAACAGCACCAAACGGATTCGGCTTCGTCTCAGCGTCCCCGGCTACGACCCCTCCAGCTCGGCTCGGCTAGCCTCGGTCTTTCACTAACTGTTGATCAAGGCCGCGTGGCGGGTTGTTGATCTTGATCAGTCGGTCGATCGACGTCAGGGCGTGGTGGTAGCCCGACGCGGGGTCGGGTTCCTCCAGAAGCTGTCCGT
>NZ_LEKG01000318.1:0-3985 GCF_001029515.1 Micromonospora sp. RV43
GGGGAGCAGTTGAGTCGGCGTGGTTTGCCGGGGATGGCTCCGGAGTTGGCGGTGGTGGCGTTGCAGGGGGTGTTGGATGGTGGTGAGGGGCAGGTGGTGGTGGCGGATGTGCGGTGGGATCGGTTTGTGCCGTCGTTCACGGCGTTGCGTCCGTCGCGTCTGTTCGCCGACATCCCCGAGGCACAGGCGGCGATCGAGGCGGCGTCCCGAGCCGAGACCGGCCCCACCGACCGGGCCTCCGCACTGCGCGAGCGGCTCGCGGCCCTGACGCCGCCGGAGGTCGAGGCGTCCCTCCTGGACCTCGTACGCTCCCAGGTCGCCACGGTGCTCGGCCACGCCACCGTGGAGGCGGTGCGGCCGGACCGGGCGTTCCAGCGTCTCGGCTTCGACTCGCTCACCGCCGTCGAGCTGCGCAACCGGCTGACCGCCGAGACGGGCCTCGCGTTGCCCTCCACCCTCGTCTTCGACCACCCGACGCCGGCCGCCCTGGTCGCCTTCATCCGGGAGACCGTGCTCGGAGCATCGGGCGACGCGCCGGCCGACCGCAGGGTCGCCACCGTCGACGACGACCCGATCGTGATCGTCGGCATGGGCTGCCGCCTCCCGGGTGGCGTCGCGTCCCCGGAAGAACTGTGGCAACTGCTCGCCACGGGACGCGACGGCATCTCCGAGTTCCCCCTCGACCGGGGCTGGGACAGCTTCCTCAGCAGCGGCCTGTCCGACACGTCCTTCGCCCGCAGGGGCGGCTTCGTCTACGACGCCGGCGAGTTCGACGCCGAGTTCTTCGGCATCTCGCCGCGGGAGGCGCTCGCCATGGACCCGCAGCAGCGGCTGCTGCTGGAGACCTCGTGGGAGGCCGTCGAGTCGGCGGGCATCGACCCGACCACCCTGCGGGGCGGCGCGGTCGGCGTCTTCGCCGGGGCCAGCTTCCAGGGGTACGCCAGCGGGTCGGTCGGTCGGGCCCAGGAGGTCGGCGGCCACCTGCTCACCGGCAACGCGACAAGCGTGTTGTCGGGCCGGGTGGCGTACTCGTTCGGTTTCGAGGGCCCGGCCGTGACTGTGGACACGGCGTGTTCGTCGTCGCTTGTGGCGTTGCACCTGGCGGCGCAGGCGCTGCGGTCCGGCGAGTGCGACCTCGCGCTGGCCGGCGGCGTCACCGTGATGGCCTCACCGGGCACGTTCGCCGAGTTCTCGATCCAGGGCGGCCTGTCCGCCGACGGCCGCTGCAAGTCGTTCTCCGACGCTGCGGACGGCACGGGCTGGTCCGAGGGTGTCGGCGTGCTGCTGGTGCAGCGGCTGTCGGACGCGCAACGTGACGGGCGTCGGGTGTTGGCGGTGGTACGGGGCACGGCGGTGAACCAGGACGGTGCGTCGAACGGGTTGACGGCGCCGAACGGTCCGTCGCAGCAGCGGGTGATCCGGCAGGCTCTGGCGTTTGCGGGTTTGTCGGCGGCTGATGTGGATGTGGTGGAGGCGCACGGTACGGGTACGTCGTTGGGTGATCCGATCGAGGCTCAGGCGTTGTTGGCGACGTATGGGCAGGGTCGGGATGTGCCGTTGTTGTTGGGGTCGGTGAAGTCGAACATCGGTCATACCCAGGCTGCCGCCGGGGTGGCCGGCATCATCAAGATGATTTTGGCGATGCGGCATGGTGTGGTGCCGGCGTCTTTGCACGTGGATGTGCCGTCGTCGCATGTGGACTGGTCGTCGGGTGCGGTGGAGTTGGTGACGGCCTCGCGTGAGTGGCCGGGCGTTGGGCGTCCCCGGCGTGCGGGTGTGTCGTCGTTCGGGATCTCGGGCACGAACGCGCACGTGATCATCGAGCAGCCGGAGCCGGAGTCCGCTCCGGCATCGGTCGCGCCCGTCGCACCGGTCGGGGTGCCGGTGCCGTGGGTGGTGTCGGGTCGTTCGGAGCGGGGTCTGGTGGGTCAGGCGGCGCGGTTGGCGTCGTTCGTGCGCGATCGTGGTCTGTCGCCGGTGGACGTGTCGTGGTCGTTGGCGACGACCCGTGCCGCGTTGGAGCATCGCGCGGTGGTGTGGGGCTCGGACGTGGACGAGCTGGCGGCGGGTCTGTCGGCGGTGGCCGAGGGTCGGTTGTCGGGTGTGGTGTCGGCGGGTCGTCGGGCGGTGTTGTTCACGGGTCAGGGTTCGCAGCGTGTGGGTATGGGTCGGGAGCTGTACGAGACGTTTCCGGTGTTCGCGGCGTCGTTCGACGAGGTGTGCGCGGAGATCGATCCGCGCCTGCCGCGTGCGTTGCGCGAGGTGGTGTTCGCGGAGACGGGTTCGGAGACTGCGGCTCTGTTGGATCAGACCGTGTTCGCGCAGGCGGGCCTGTTCGCAATCGAGGTGGCGTTGTGGGAGTTGCTCGCGTCGTGGGGTGTGCGGGCGGACTACCTGGCGGGTCACTCGATCGGTGAGGTGACGGCGGCGTACGTGTCCGGGGTGTTGTCGTTGGCGGATGCGTGCACGTTGGTGGCGGCGCGGGGCCGGTTGATGCAGGCCCTGCCCAGCGGCGGTGTGATGGCAGCGGTGGGCGCGTCGGAGGAGGCTGTCGCCGAGTTGATCGGCGTGACCGGCGCGGCGGTGGACGTGGCGGCGGTGAACGGTCCGGAGTCGGTGGTGGTGTCGGGTGCCGTCGGCGAGGTGGCCTCGGTGGTGGCGGCCTCGCGTGAGCGGGGTTGGCGGGTCAAGGAACTGGCGGTCAGTCACGCATTCCACTCGCGGTTGATGGAGCCGATGCTGGAGGAGTTCGCGTCGGTGGTGGCGGGGCTGGACTGGCGGGTGCCGAGGATCCCGATCGTGTCGAACGTGACCGGCGCGGTGGCGGACGCCGTAGAGATCACCGAGCCCGGCTACTGGGTGCGGCACGTGCGGCAGCCGGTGCGCTTCGCCGACGGTGTGGCGGCATTGCGGGCACAGGGAGTGGACACCTTCCTGGAGGTCGGCCCGGACGCGGTCCTCACCGCCATGGCCGCCGAGGCGGACACGGCCGACGACGTGCGGTACGTCGCCACGCTGCGCCGCAGCCAGCCCGACGTCGCCACCCTCACCAGTGCCGCCGGGCAGCTCTGGGCCGCCGGCGTGGCCGTCGACTGGGCGGCGTACCTCGGCCAGACCGGCACCCGGCCGCGCGCGGTGGAACTGCCCACCTACGCCTTCGACCGGCAGCGCTACTGGCTGGAGGACCCCCAGCCCGGCTCGGCTCCGGAGCGGGCCGACGCCCCGTCCGACGAGGAGTTCTGGGCGGCGGTCGAGTCCGGGGACCTCGGCGTGCTGGACGAGGATCTCGCCGTGGGCGCGGACGAGCCGTCCACGGCGCTGCTGCCCAAGCTCGCCCGGTGGCGGCGGGCGACGCAGCAGCGGGCGGTCGTCGACTCCTGGCGGTACCGGGCGACGTGGCGTACGGCCGCCGTGCCGGACTCCGCGACGTTGGCGGGAACCTGGCTGCTGCTGATGGCGCCCGGGCAGGAGGACCACCCAGTGGCCGCGGCGCTGGCTGCCCGGGCCGACCGGGCGGTCCCGGTGCTGGTCCCGGCCGGCGCCGACCGCGACCGGGTGGCGCGGCTGCTGCTGGAGGCGATGAGATCCGACGCCCGGGACGCCCACGTGGTGTCCCTGCTGTCGCTGGCCGAGCCGCGGGAGGCGTCCCCGGTTCCGGCCGCCGCCGAGGTGTCGACGGCGCTGGCCGTGGTGCAGGCGCTGACCGACGTCGGTGGGTCGGGCCGGTTGTGGTGGCTGACGCGCGGGGCGGTGTCGGTCGGCGGCTCGGACGAGCTGGCGGATGTCGCGGGTTCTGCGGTGTGGGGTTTGGGTCGGGTGGTGGGTTTGGAGGTGCCGTTGCGGTGGGGTGGTTTGGTGGATTTGCCGGGTGTGTTGGGTGGTGGTGTGTGGGGTCGGTTGTGTGGGGTGTTGTCGTCGGGGGTTGAGGATCAGGTGGCGTTGCGGTCGTCGGGTGTGTTTGTGCGGCGGTTGGTGCGTGCGGGCT
>NZ_LEKG01000319.1:0-3947 GCF_001029515.1 Micromonospora sp. RV43
ACCCCTCCCTCTCCCCCTCCCCCCACCCTTGAAGCGCGTCGATCATGAGGTTAGACCGCGGATTTGTCCGCATTGAGGGCGGTCAACTTCATGATCGACTCAGGCTGACCCGGACGGACAGTGCGCAGGCGTGGGGTGGAGGGGCGCGGGGGCTGATTCGGTGGGTGCGGAAATGAGTTGTTGAGTGCGTGGGAGCGCTCCCGTAACATCCCTGACGCGGCTGTTAACGCTCACAACACAATCGCCACCGCCAATGCCAGAGCCGCTGCCCCCGCAGGAGGTCAATTCATGTCCAGATCCAGGTCAGTCAATGCCATATGGGCATCGGCCGGCGCCGCGCTGCTGGCGTCGGCGTCGGTCGCCGTAGCGCTGCCCGCCGGAGCCGCCGCCGCGGGCTGCTCGGTCAACTACGCGATCTCGTCGCAGTGGCAGGGCGGCTTCGGCGCCAACGTCACCATCACGAACCTGGGCGACCCGGTGTCGAGCTGGACGCTGACGTGGTCGTTCGGCGCCGGGCAGACGGTGACCCAGTCGTGGAACACCGAGCTGACCCAGAGCGGAGCCGCTGTGACCGCCCGCAACGTCAGCTACAACGGGTCGATCCCGACCAACGGCAACACGTCGTTCGGCTTCAACGGCTCCTGGGGCAGCAGCAACCCGGTGCCGACCAGCTTCGCGCTCAACGGGGTGACCTGCACCGGCGGTACCACGCCGACGAGCGGCCCGACCGGCTCGCCCACCACGGCCCCACCGACCACGGCGCCGCCGACCACTGCACCGCCCACGACCCCGCCGCCGGGTGGTACGTGCAACCTGCCGTCGTCGTACCGGTGGTCCTCGACCGGTGCTCTGGCGCAGCCGCGCTCGGGCTGGGTGTCGTTGAAGGACTTCACTGTGGTGCCCTACAACGGCCGGCACCTAGTCTACGCCACCACCCATGACACCGGAACGCGGTGGGGGTCGATGAACTTCGGCCTGTTCTCGAACTGGTCGCAGATGGCCTCGGCCAGCCAGAACGCGATGTCGTCGGGCACTGTGGCGCCCACCCTGTTCTACTTCGCGCCGCGCAACATCTGGGTGCTGGCCTACCAGTGGGGACCGACCGCGTTCTCCTACCGCACCTCGACCAACCCGACCAACCCGAACGGGTGGTCGTCGGCGCAGCCGCTGTTCACCGGCAGCATCTCCGGCTCCGGTACCGGCCCGATCGACCAGACCCTGATCGCCGACGACCAGAACATGTACCTGTTCTTCGCCGGCGACAACGGCAAGATCTACCGCTCCAGCATGCCCCTGGGCAACTTCCCCGGCAGCTTCGGCTCCACCTACACCACCATCATGTCGGACACGACGAACAACCTGTTCGAAGCCGTACAGGTCTACAAACTCCAGGGCCAGACCCGCTACCTGATGATCGTCGAGGCGATCGGCTCCCAGGGCCGCTACTTCCGCTCCTTCACCGCCACCAGCCTCAACGGATCCTGGACCCCGCAGGCCGCCACCGAGTCCAACCCGTTCGCCGGCAAGGCCAACAGCGGCGCCACCTGGACCAACGACATCAGCCACGGCGAACTCATCCGCACCACCGCCGACCAGACCTTCACCGTCGACCCCTGCAACCTCCAACTGCTCTACCAAGGCCGCTCCCCCAACTCCGGCGGCGACTACGGCCTCCTGCCCTACCGACCCGGACTACTCACCCTCCAGCGCTGAACCGGCCGATCGAGAAGAGAGAGGTCCGATGAGAAGGCACAAGACGACCCGTACCGCGGTGTTCTCGGCCGGGGCCGTCCTGCTGGCGTCGACCGCGGTGGCCGCGGCGCTGCCGGCCGGGGCGGCAGCCGCCGGCTGCGCGGTCACCTACGCCGTGTCGTCGCAGTGGCAGGGCGGCTTCGGCGCGAACGTCACGGTCACCAACCTCGGTGACCCGGTCAACGGCTGGACGCTCACCTGGTCCTACGCCGCCGGCCAGACAGTCACCCAGGCGTGGAACGCCACAGTGACCCAGAGCGGAGCGGCGGTCAGCGCCCGCAACGTCGGCTACAACGGGTCCATCCCCACCAACGGCAACACGTCGTTCGGCTTCAACGGGGCTTGGACCAGCAGCAACCCCGCTCCGACCAGCTTCGCGCTCAACGGGGTGACCTGCACCGGTGGCACGACGACGCCGACCACGTCGCCGTCCACCTCCCCGACGAGTTCGCCGACCACCTCACCCGGCAGCCCGCCGCCCACCGGGGCGGCGGACATCACCGTCAACACCGCCAGCCGCTACCAGACCATCGACGGGTTCGGCGCCGCGGTGTCGATCTGGGGCGGCGCCTGGTCGACGGCCGAGACGCAGACACTCGTCGGGCTCGGCCCCAACCAGCTCGGCCTGTCCATCGTGCGTACCGGCGTCTCGCCGGTGTCCGGCGAGTGGGGAACCCAGGTCAGCGCGCTGCGGACGGCGAAGTCGTACGGGTCGAACGTGAAGATCATGGCGTCGCCGTGGACCGCCCCGGCGGCCTGGAAGACGAACAACAGCCGGATCAACGGCGGCAAGCTGCGCACCGACTACTACGACGACTACGCCAACCACCTCAACAGCTACGTCCAGTACATGCGCAACCAGGGCGTGACGATCGACGTCACGTCCGTGCAGAACGAGCCGGACTGGCACCCGGACTACGACTCGATGGACTGGAGCGGCACCGAACTCCAGACCTTCGTGCGGGAGCAGGGCGCCAAGGTGCAGAACACCAAGCTGATGGTCGCCGAGGCGGTGAACCTGAACTACGGGTACACCGACCCGACGCTCAACGACGCGGCGGCCCGCAACAACATCGGCTACATCGGCGGGCACCTGTACGGCACGGAGGCGTCCGGCCGGCTGAAGCCGTACACGCTGGCGCAGCAGTACAACAAGCCGGTGTGGATGACCGAGTGGAACCTGCACGAGGCCGACGGCGGCGGCCTCCAACATCTGGGGCAACCCGGCCAACGCCGCGGCCTGGAACGAGACGCTCGACGACATCATGCGCACCGTGCACAAGTCGATGGAGTCGAACTGGAGCGCGTACGTCTGGTGGTACGGCAAGCGCTACTACTCGTTCATCGGTGACGGCGAGTCCGCGTACGGCACCGTGGCGGGCGCGCCGCTCAAGCGCGGGTACGCGTTCTCGCAGTACGCGAAGTACGTGCGGCCCGGCTACCAGCGGGTCGCCCTGACCAAGAGCTCCAAGGCGTCGCCGCTGGAGGTGACCGCCTACTCCGGCGACGGGAAGGTCACGCTGGTCATCCTCAACCGGTCCACGAGCGCGGTGAACAACGCGATCATCCAGGCGCCGCAGAACGTGAGCCGGGCGGAGTACGTGGCCACGTCGCAGAACGCCAGCGCGGCGAGCCAGCCGGTGGGCGTGAACGGCAACCAGGTGACGGTGAGCGTCGGCGCGCGGAGCATCTCCACCGTCGTGCTCACCCTCTGACCGGCGACACGCACGAGGGCGGGGGCGGCCGGATCGGCCGCCCCCGCTCGTCGCGCCTGCTAACTGGCGTACGTCTCGAACTCGCCGACTCTCGGCGTACCGCCGGAGCTGTTGATCTTGAAGTTGATCTTCTTCAGCGAGGTCGCGCCGAAGGTGATCTGGCCGGCCCCGCTGCCGGAGGCGAGCACCGCGCCGGTGTCGTTGTTGACGAGCTGCCACGACCCGATCGAACCCGAGGTGCCGGACGGCTCGCGGATGACCACGCGGGACACAGTGGTGGCCGAGCCCCACTTGATCGAGACGGTGCCGGTCGACCCGGACGGCGACCAGTACGTGCTCAGGTTGCCGTCGCGCACGTTGCCGTAGCTGGTGCCGCCGGCCTTGCTGGACCCGTCCGCGCCGGCGCCGGAGACCAGGCTCAGGTTGGTCCCGCCGGACGGCGGCGGGGTGGTCGTCCCGGGCGGCGGCGTGGTGGGGGCG
>NZ_LEKG01000320.1:0-5105 GCF_001029515.1 Micromonospora sp. RV43
GGCTGTGACCACGAGCAGCACCAGACACCCGAGCACTGCCACCCGCGCCGTACGGCCCGGCGGCCGGCGGGGCGGTGCGTCGGCCGGGTCGTCGGCGGACTCGCCGTGCCGCATCTCCCCCAGCTCGATCACCGGGCTCACGTCAGCCGCCGCACCAGGTAGTCGCCGCCGGGCCGGCGGCAGACCAGAAGCGTCATGCCGGTGGTGCAGTCGGTGCCGGTGAGCGTGCCCCGGATCGTGGGCGGATCGCCGGACAGGCCCACCTCGGCCAGGAGCCGGCGGCCGCCGCCCAGCGGCCGTGTCGCCAGCAGCGGGCCGCCCGACTCGTGCTGCGGAACCAGGGTCCAGCCGCGCAGGTCGGCGATCAGCCGTCCGTCGTCCTGGTCGAGCACCGCCAGGCCGCCGTCGGCGTCGGTGTCGGGGGTACCGACGAGGAACCGGCCGCCGCGCGCCGCCGCCACGCTCGCCCACCGGTCCACGCTCCAGCGCACGGCGCCGGTCGCCGGGTCGAGCGCGGTCATCCCGCCGGCTGGCCCGACGGCGCAGAGCAGGGCGCCGCAGCTCTCGACGTGGCCGACGAGCTTCCGCGCGACGGTCCAGCGCGGCCGGAGCGTGTCCAGGTCGTACGCCTCGATGGCCCCGTCGCCGTCGCGGAACTCCAGCAGCAGTCCGCGGGCGAGCTGCAACCGGCGCGGGCCGGGCCGTCGTACCGGGTCCAGATCGCGGGCCACCAGCCGCGCGCCGGTGCGCGCGTCCACGACCACCGTCTGCCCGGTCGCCGGGGACAACACCATGCGTACCGGCCCGGTCGGTTCGACGTCGAAACCCAGCGCGCCCGTCATCGGCGCCGTCCACACCGTACGGCCGTCGGCCGGGTCCACCTCCATGATCGACGTACTGGTGTCGGATGTGGCCGACTGCATCAGCAGCACCCGGCCCACAGCGAACGCGATTCCGGGCCGGCGCCAGACGTCCGCACCGGTGGCCGCGTCGTACGTCACCGTCTGCCAGTCCGTGTCGTCGACGCTCCGGCCGGCCACGATCACCCGGTCGTCCTGCTCCCACACCGACACGGCGGTGCCCACGCCGGGCAGCGGGCTGCGCCACCGCTCCCGGTCGCCCCGGTACGCGAGGAGTTCCCGCCCGCCGCCGGCGCCTGCGCGGTCCGGCCGCACCACGTACACCACGTCGCCGGAGACGAACACGCCCGATCCCAGCCCGCCGGGCAGCGTCCACTCGACCGGGCCTCGCGGCGGCGTCGCGGCGGTGAGCGTGAGCAGCGCCACCAGCAGCACCACGAGAAGGCGGAACGGCCGTCCGACGGCACGCGGAGGGCGGGGCGCCGGGCCTGGCGGGGCGTCGTCGCGCAGCTCCCCCAGATCGATGACGGTCACGACCATCCTCTCCCGCGCGCCGAGCCGCCGCCCGACCGTGACCGGCCGTGTGACGAACCGCCTGTACGATGGCGCGTCGTGGCCGTGCCCGTGGTGGACCCCTCGTTGAACCCCTCGTCCGTCGAGGCGGACGCCGTCGTGGCCGACCCGCCACGCCGCGCCCGTCGCCGGCCGGCCCGCGCCGACGTGCTGGCCATCGGAGCCTATGTGCTCCTCGGCGTTCTCGTCTGCCTCAACTACTGGGGCGACGTCGAGCACCGGGTCTCCTCGCACCTGCCCACCGACCACAGCTGGTTCGAGTGGCTGTTCGCCCATGGCGCGTACTCGGTGCAGCACCTGGAGAACCCGCTGTTCACCACCCGGCAGAACGCGCCGGACGGGGTGAACATGATGGCGAACACCTCGCTGCTCGGGGTGACGCTGCCGCTGGCGCCGCTGACGCTGCTGCTCGGCCCGCAGGTGATGTACGCGCTCTACCTGGGCGCCGCGCTGTCCGCGACCGCCGCCACGTCGTACTGGGTGCTGTCCCGGCACCTGGTCCGTTCCCGGGCCGCGGCGTTCGTCGGCGGCGCGTTCCTCGGTTTCGCGCCGGGCATCGTGCACCACGCCAACGGCCAGCCCAACTTCGTGTCGAACTTCCTGCTGCCGCTGATCGTGGCCCGGGTGCTGCGGCTGGGCGAGCCGGGCCGCTGGCGGCGCAACGGGCTGGCGCTCGGGCTGCTGGTCGCGTACCAGATCTTCATCAACGAGGAGATGCTGCTGCTGACCGCGCTGGCCTGCCTGGTCGTCGTGGTGACGTACGCGGTACAGCGGCCCCGCGCGACCCGCGAGCGGGCCGGGTCGTTCGTGGCCGCGCTCGGTCTCGGCGGCGGCCTGGCGCTGCTGCTGACGGCGTACCCGATCTGGTTCCAGTTCAACGGCCCGCAGTCCTACCGGGGCTTGCAGGGCGGCGTCTTCCACAACTGGGGTGAGGACCTGGTCGCCTTCGTCACGTTCGCCCGGGACACGATCGCCGGTGACGAGGCGGTGGAGAAGACCATCGGGCTGACCGAGCAGAACACCTGGTTCGGCTGGCCGCTGGTGCTGGTGGCGCTCGCCGCGCTGGTGCTGCTGGTCCGCCGGTCGGTGCCGGCCCGGATCCTGGCCGTGCTGGTGGTGGTCTTCACGATCGCCTCGATCGGTCCGGTCGTGCGGTTCAACGGCGTGGAGACCGACATCGACGGGCCGTGGGCGTACGTGCCGGACGACCTGCCGCTCGTCGAGATGATGATGCCCACCCGGTTGAGCCTGGTCGTGGTGGCCGCCGTGGGCGTACTGCTCGCCCTGGCGTGGGACACGCTGGCCGGTGCCGGCCGCCCGCCGGTACCCGCCCCCCGCTCCGGCGCCGACGACGGCGGGGACGACGACGGCGGGACGACCGCGCGCGACACGCGCCGCCGGGTGCTGCGCCTGGCCGGGTTCGTCGCCATCGCCGCCGCCGTGGTGCCGCTGATCCCGCGTCCGCTGCCGGCCGAGCGGATCGACCCGCCGCCGCACTTCATCACCGCGGGCGGCTGGCGGCCGTACGTGCCGGAGGGCCGCACGCTCGTGCCGGTGCCGATCCCCAGCAACGTGCACGGGCTGCACACGCTGCGCTGGAGCGCGCTGACCGGCCAGGAGTTCCCGGTCCCGGGCGGCTACTTCATCGGCCCGAACGAGCGCGGCGAGGGCGTGTTCGGCGCCCCGAACCGCCCCACCAGCACGCTCATCTACTCCACCATGGACGCCAACGAGGTGCCGGAGATCACCGAGGAGAACCGCCGCCAGGCCGTGGACGACCTGCGCTTCTGGCGGGCGTCGGTGGTGGTGCTCGGGGCCGGCCCGCGCGAGGCGGTGCTGCGCGACCTGATGGCCGAGTTGCTCGGCCCGCCGCAGCGGGTCGACGACGTGTGGATCTGGGACGTCCGCGACCGGGTGTGACCCCCGGTACCGGTCAGCCGACGAGCGGGCGGACGTCCCACAGGTACCCGCCGGGCACGTCCCGGCCGGGGCCGACCAGCGCGTCCACTGTGGCGCGGACCGGGTCGCCCGGTGACGAGTCGGCCTGCACGAGTGCCGCCGCCCGCCAGTGCCGCAGGTCGTCGACCGCCTGCCGGCGTTCCGTCTCGCCGACCGGCGGCACCCGGCCGGTCTCGGCGGCCCGGCGCAGCAGCAGCGACGTGGGCCGGTCCGGCGCGCCCCAGCGGGCCGCCGGATCGGTGGCCGAGCGCGGGCCGATGAAGTAGCCGCCCGGCGCGTCGAACGCCAGCGCGGTGCGCGCCGACCAGAACATGGCGGGGCTGACCGCCGCCCCGGTCACCGGCGGCACCGGCGCGNGGTGACCGGGGCGGCGGTCAGCCCCGCCATGTTCTGGTCGGCGGCACCGGCACCAGCGTCCGGCCCGCCGGCACGTACTCCCGCCAGCCGCCGCCGGACACCACGGCCGGGACCGGCGGGACCGGCACCGCGCGGATCGGCGTCGGCGCCAGCGGCAGCAGCGCGGCGGCGACCGCACCGGCCCACGGCGCCCAGGTGCGCACGCCGCCGCGCCGGACCCGGTCCAGCGCCAGCGCGAGCAGCACCCCGAGCACCGGTACGCAGACCAGCGCGAACCGCGCCGGCACCACCAGGTCCAGCAGCGGCACGCCGGCGAGCAGGCGGTACGGGCCGGGCAGCCCGGTGTCGTGCCGGTTCACCACCACCGGGGAACCGAGCGACAGCAGCGCGAACAGCAGGCCGCACGCGGCGAGCGCGCGCACCAGCGGCCGCCGCCACAGCCGCACCACCACGAGTACGGCCAGCAGCGGCAGGAACGGCCCGAGGAACGAGTTCTGCTCGGTCGGGTTCGGTGACAGCAGCCCGGCCCGGCGGGCGTCCCCGGCGACGCTCTGCCGGGCGGTGGTGACGAAGGAGACCACGTCCAGCCGGTAGCCCTCGGTGTGGAACGGCATCCCCCGGTAGTGGCCCGGCCCGGCGAACTGGAACCACAGCGGGTACGCCAGCAGCACACCCGCCACCAGCGCGCCGACGCCCAGCCGCCGGGCCACCACGGGCGTCAGCCGGCGCGCGGCGGCCCGGTCGGCGAGCGCGTACGCCCCGGCGAACACCCCGGCGGCCAGCGCCAGGAAGACCAGCACCTCCTCGCCGAGGAACACCTGGTACGCGACTGCGAGCCCGAGCAGCACGCCGTCGCGCCGGACCCGGTCGGTGGCCGGGCGGAACACCAGCGCGAGGATCACCGGCACCAGGAACTGGGCGGCCATGTGCAGGTGCGCACCGGCCTGCGCCACCATGCCCGGGGCGAAGCCGCAGAACAGGCCGCCCACCGCGGCGGCGGCCCGGGAGCGGACCAGCCGGCGGGCGAGCAGCGCGTACCAGGCGGTGGCGGTCCCGGCGAGGCTGAGCGTCACGGCGACGAGGAAGGCCGCCTGGGAGCCGAAGACGACTGTGACCGGGGTGAGCGGCACGCCCAGCCCGAGCACCGACGTGTTCGCCATCAGGTTCACCCCGTCCGGGGCGTTCAGCGCGCCGCTCCACAGCGGGTTCTCGCCGCCGGTGACAGCGCGGGCGGCCCGGGCGCGGACCAGCCGGCGGGCGAGCAGCGCGTACCAGGCGGTGGCGGTCCCGGCGAGGCTGAGCGTCACGGCGACGAGGAAGGCCGCCTGGGAGCCGAAGACGACTGTGACCGGGGTG
>NZ_LEKG01000321.1:0-3702 GCF_001029515.1 Micromonospora sp. RV43
CCCGACCCGCCCCACCCGCCCGGGAGCTGCCAAGATCGCCAATTGGTCCGGTCTCACCGGACGGCGGAGTTGACCATGTAAACAGGACGCGAAAGGTGCCCACCGCTCTTGCGAACCACCCTGGGGCGTCTGCCAGTATGTCCCAATGCCCCAGCAGCAGTCCTCCCCTCTTGCGTTCTTCGATAACGCGAACTCACAGCCCGATTTCACCGTTGGCCTGCGTGGTTACAACACCAACCAGGTCGACGACTTCATCGGCCGCCTCAGCGCCGCCCTGAGCCAGTCCGAGCAGGCCCGTGCCGAGGCCGAGCAGCGGATGAACGACGCTCAGCGCCGGCTGCGGCAGGCCGAGCAGCGCCAGAGCGCGCTGGAGCAGAAGCTCACCGAGACCAACAAGCAGCTCGAGGAGAACAGCCGGCCGACCCTGTCCGGCCTGGGCACTCGCGTCGAGCAGATCCTGCGGCTGGCCGAGGAGCAGGCCAACGACCACCGCAACGAGGCCAAGCGCGAGTCGGAGGGCATCCTCTCCGCCGCCCGCCTCGAGGCGCGTGAGATCACCGACAAGGCGCGCGCCGAGGCCGCCGCCATGAAGGCGACCGCCGAGCGTGAGGCCGGCAGCGTCCGCACCGCCGCCGAGCGCGAGGCCGCCGAGGTCCGGGTGCAGGCCCGCCGTGAGGCCGACACGCTGCGCGCCGACGCCGACCGCGAGACCAAGCAGCTGCGTACGGTCACCGCGCACGAGGTGGCCGAGCTGAAGTCGACTGTCGAGCGCGAGGTCGCCACGCTGCGCGCCACCGCCGAGCGGGAGATCACCCAGCAGCGGGCGAAGGCCGCCCGGGAGGCCGAGGAGAAGCGGGCCGAGGCGACCAAGCTGCTCACCGACGCGCGCGACAAGCGCGACAAGGACCTCCAGGCCCTGGAGCTCCAGCTCGCCGAGCGGCGGGAGAAGGCCGAGCGCGAGGAGTCGGAGCGGCACGCCGCCCAGGTCGCGCAGACCCAGAAGCTGGTGAACGAGGCCGAGCAGCGGGCCCGTGCGGCGCAGGAGCGGGCCAAGGAGATCGAGCAGCGGGCCGAGGCCCGGCGGGTCGAGTCCGAGCGCACCGCCAACGAGACCGTCGACAAGGCCAAGGCGCTGGCCGACAAGACGCTCAACGAGGCGCGCGCCGAGGCGCAGCGGGTGCTCAACGAGGCCCGTACCGAGGCCGAGCTGACCACGCAGGCGGCCCGTCGCGAGGTCGAGGACCTGACCCGCCAGAAGGACGCGGTCACCTCGCAGCTCGGGCAGATGCTGTCCGGCCTGGCCGGCATCGTGCCGGGCGTGCCGGCCGGCGGCAAGGCCGAGGCGCCGAAGGCGGACGCCTCCGGGCAGAAGGTGTCGGCGGAGTCGGCCGGCTGATCGAACACCCGCTGTCGGGGGCATGAGCCACGGCGCGGGGTGACGCCGGGTGACCGGTGTCGCCCCGCGCCGTCATGCTTGTGCGGCCCGTTTCGCCAGGAGGGTGAAGTAGCTCCCAGAAGGGGCGTCCGTATCGCCCCAGCAGAGCCGGATGCGTGTGAGGATGGGGGCATGTCGCACGGCGAGGAACTGTTCGCGCTCGGCGGGGACGTGACGACGGAGCCCAGCTTCGAGTCCGCCCTGCGGGGATACGAGAAACGGCAGGTCGACCGCTACGTCGCTCGCGCGGAGCACGAGATCGCGGCGTTGACCACCGAGCGGGAACAGGCGTACACCCAGATCCACAAGCTGGCCGGTCAGGTCGAGGTGCTCCAGCGCGACCTGGCCCAGGTGCGCAAGCAGGCGGCGGTGGTGGACCGGGCGTCGTTCCGGCACCTGGGTCCGCGCGTCGAGCAGATCCTCACGATGGCCGAGGAACAGGCCGACGAGATCCTCGGCGCCGCCAACGAGGAGATCGAGGCCCGCCGCGCCGCCGCCGAGCACATCGTCGAGGAGGCCCGGGAGCAGGCCGCCCAGGCGCTCAAGGACTTCGAGATCGCGCTGGCCGCCCGCCGGGCCGAGGAGGAGCGGCACACCGCCGCCCGCAAGGCCGAGGCCGAGGCCACGCTCAAGGCCGCCAAGGACGAGTCCGCGCAGCTGCGCAAGGCCGCGCAGGACGAGTCGACGAAGCTGCGGACGGCCGCCCAGGACGAGGCCGAGAAGCTGCGCCGGACCGCTCAGGACGCGCTGGCGAAGGCCCAGCAGGAGGCCACCCAGCTCCGCGACACGGCCAAGGAGATCCACGCCCGGGCCCAGCAGGAGGCCGCGCGGCTGCGCGAGGCGGCCAAGGAGGCGCTGGCCAAGGCCCAGCAGGAGGCGAGCCAGCTCCGCGAGGCGGCCAAGGAGGTGCACGCCAAGGGCCAGCAGGAGGCCAAGCGGCTCACCGACGCCGCCGCCGAGGCCGGCCGGGCCACGCACGCCAAGGCGCTGGCCGAGGCCAAGAAGATCGTGGACGACGCGGAGGAGGCCGCCAAGGCCACCCGCGGCCGGGCCCGTACCGAGGCCAACCGGCTCACCACCGAGGCCGCCGAGGCCGGCAAGCGCAACCGCGCCGAGGTCGAGGCGTACGTGCAGCGCATGCGCACCGAGACCGAGGCGTACGTGCAGCAGTCCCGCGCGCAGACCCAGCAGGAGCTGGGCGCCTGGCGGGCGGGGGTGGAGAAGGAGGTCGCCGAGCGGCGGGACAGCGCGGAGAAGGAGCTGGCCCAGCGCCGGGCCGCCGCCGAGCAGGAGTTCGCCAAGCGCCGCGACGAGCTGGACAAGCAGCACGCCAAGCGGCAGGAGGAGCTGGAGCAGGCGTACACCACGCGGCGCGACGAGATCGAGCGCACCGCCGCCGGCGTCCGGGAGGCTGCGGAGGCCGACGCGCTGAGCATGCGGCAGCAGGCCGAGCTGGAGGCCGCCGAGCTGCTGCGCCGCGCCGAGGCGGACGCCACCGCGCAGCGCCGCAAGGCCGACGAGCACGTGGCGGCCTCGCGCCGCCAGTTCGAGGAGTACGCGGCCACGACCCAGCAGCACCTCGCCACTACCCAGCAGCACCTGGCCTCGACCCAGCAGGAGGTGGCCGCCGGCCGGCAGCAGCTCGCCGGGGTGATGCTGGAGATCGCCAAGGCCCAGCAGGAGCTGGCCGACCTGCGTACCGAGACGTGGAAGTCGCGGCAGGAGTCCGACGACCTGCAACGACGGCTCGCCGATCTGCGGCGCGACGCCGACTCGGCCGGGATCGCGGCCACCCCGGTCGACCCGGACGACCTCGCCGCCGCCTCCACCGGCCGGTCCACCGGCGACGGCACGCCGGCGGGCGAGGGCACGCCGGTCACCAGCGGCGCGGAGAGCCCCGGCGACACCCCGGCCGGCGGCGGTGCGCCGGTGGCCGCGAAGGGCACCGCCACCGCGGTCCCCAACGGCGCCGGGCCGGCCAAGGGTGACGGCGAGCCCGCCGACGCGGGCAAGGCGAAGCCGGTCGGCGAACCGGTGACCACGATGGACTCCCCCGGCGGAGCAGGCGTCGACGGCGAGCCCACAGTGGCTGCCGTGCCGGGTGAGGGCGGCCGGGGCGCCACCCCCACGAAGATCACCAGCACCGGTGAGAACGGCAAGCGCCCGACAAAGCCGACCACCGACGAGCGCAGCGCCAAGCCCAGCACGGTGACGGTCGACAAGGACTGATCCACCCCGAACTGGCGGGCCCAGCGCCACGTCGGCGA
>NZ_LEKG01000322.1:0-3687 GCF_001029515.1 Micromonospora sp. RV43
GCCGAGGACCACGCGAGCGGCACCCGGGCCGTACCGCCGGGCGGCAGCAACGACCCCACCACCAGCCAGCCCGACCCCACCGCCGCCACGTCGTACGCCGCCGTCCGGCCCCGGCCGTCGCCGGCCAGCTCCGCGACGCCCTCGCGCAGGACGAACCCCTCGGCATCCGGCGACGGCCACACCGCAGCGCCGTCCGCGCGCGTCCCCGCCACCAGCCAGCCGCCCGGCCCGGCCGCCAGCCGCGACGCGCTCACCGCGCGCGGGCCGCCGAACAACTCGAACGCCGCCGGCACCTCCCGCAACGGCCCGCCCGGACCCCACACCCACGTTCCGGTACGCGGATTGCCGTGCACGCCACCGGTCTTCGCACCCAGCGCCGCCATCCCGTCGTCGCGGCACGCCACCGCGTAGAGCACGTGCTGACGGCCGTAGAACGTCTGCGCGCGCACCGGGATCGGCGACCAGGTCACGCCGTCCGATGAGGACCACGCCGCCGGGCGGGTCTCCCCCGCCGGGTCGACGAGCCCGCCCACCACGTACCACCGGCCGGCGCACCGCGCGACGTCGCGCAGCACCGGACGTCCGGTGGCGCCGGCGGGAAGGGCCAGCTCCACGGGCTGCCACTGCGGGCGTACAGGGGCGGGCTCGGGCAGCGGTCGCGGCGTCGCGTGGCAGGCCACCAGGAGCAGCGCGGCGACGACGGCGACGAGGACCGGCCGGGCGCGCGCGGAAGGCATGGATCCGATCCTATCGATCGGACGCCTCCGCGGGAGGTCAGGACGCGGGCTGCTCCACCTCGCCGCCGGCGGTCTCCGCGAGGATCCGCTCGGCGACCTCCTTCATGGTCATCCGGTGGTCCATCGCGGTGCGCTGGATCCACTTGAAGGCCTGCGGCTCGGTCATGCCGTACGTGGTCATCAGCGCGCCCTTGGCGCGCTCCACGGTCTTGCGGATCTCCAGCCGGTCGGTGAGGCCGGCGACCTCCGACTCCAGCGCGGCGATCTCCGAGTAGCGGGACAGCGCGATCTCGACCGCCGGCACCAGGTCGCTCTTCTGGAACGGCTTGACCAGGTACGCCATCGCGCCGGCCGCCCGCGCCCGCTCCACCAGGTCACGCTGGCTGAACGCGGTCAGGATGATCACCGGGGCGATGCGCGCGCCGGCGATCCGCTCGGCGGCGGCCAGCCCGTCCATGATCGGCATCTTGATGTCGAGGATGACCAGATCCGGCTTGAGCTCCTCGGCGAGCTTGACGGCGGTCTCGCCGTCACCGGCCTCGCCGACCACGTCGTAGCCCTCTTCGACAAGCATCTCGGCCAGGTCCAGCCGGATGAGCGCCTCGTCCTCGGCGATCAGAACGCGCTTGCGCTCGGCGTCCGCCTGCATCTCGCCCACGAGCCACTCCCACCGGTTCGAGCCCGACACCCGCCCTGCCGGGTGTCGCCGCCTCCAGCCTAGCGGGTAGGCTGTCGAGGCCGAATCACGGAACGCCCTCGTAGCCCAACTGGCAGCAGGCAATGGATTCAAACTCCATACAGTGTGGGTTCGAATCCCACCGAGGGCACCAGAATGTCATACAGGCGTTCGAACATGGGGCTGTGCATCCACCCGAATTGCGCGCCCGGGCGCGACGTCTCGACCTCGACGGCGCGACCGTCGCTGAGGTGGCGCGGGCCATGGGCCTCTCCTATCCGACGGTCCGCCACTGGTGCAAGGATCGGCCGGTGTCGAAGCAGCAGGGCACCGCACTGCGGTGCTTCCGCTGTCGTGACGACATGCAGGTTCCGACAGACACCGGCGGCCTACGCCTATCTCCTCGGCCTCTACCTCGGCGACGGGCACCTCGTGACCAAGGCCCGGGTGCCGGTGCTCCGGATCGCCTGCAGCGACTGCTGGCCGGGTCTGATCGAAGCGTGCGACGACGCCATGTGAGCGGTGCTGGCCGAGAAGGTGCAGCGGGTCCAGAAACCGGGCTGCGTCAGCGTGCAGAGTTACGGGAAGCACTGGCTGTGCCTACTACCGCAGCACGGCCCGGCAAGAAGCACGAGCGTCCGATCGTCCTGGCCGACTGGCAGCAGGCCGTCTTCGAGGCGCACCGGGCGACTTTCTGCGCGGCCTCGGGGAAAAAGAAGTACGCCTATCCCCATTACATGTTTGTCAACGAATCGGCCGACATCATGGGCCTGCGCCAGCAGGCACTCGACCGGCGCGGCATCGCTTGGCGGATGAACCTCCGCAACTCGCTCTCAGTTGCCCGCCGGGAGGCAGTCGCCGCCCTCGACCACCACGTCGGTCCGAAGTCCTGACCGGAGGACGGCGCCGACGCGGGCTCTCGGTTGGCGCCAGATGCGCGACAGCACCTGCGCCAAGCCTGCCCGCAGTCCTCCAAGCCCACCAAGTCGGCCAGTACGCGCAACAGCATCGGGGGAGCCGGGCGGTGTCGATGAGCATCCGGCCGCGGTCGCCGGGTCACACCAGTGGCGACACCAGTAGTTGATTACTGGCCGACAACCGAATCCGTCTGCAAATCTCCCTGCCTGCACAGCCAGCCCGATCACCCCGGAAAGACCCGCGCCTTTCCGGCCACACTGGCCGATCTCCTGGGCAGGAGACCTCATCCGCCTAGACTGACAGGAAATAATCAACGTCACAGCCGGAGGCGCGAAAATGCGGGAGAGCAGAGGACTAGCTGCAAGAATACGGCTGGGACTCGCAAGAGGAAAACGAAGCCACGATCACGGGCATATTCGCCAAGTCCCTCAAATTGCACAAAGTAGCAAAATAGCGCATTCATCAGAAGCAAGTCCGGCGAACCACGCGTGCAAATAGTAGAAGCCCGCCGCCTCCCATAGAGCATTGACAGGAACCGCAAACATATCAGGAATATAGCTCGATAGTGAAAGCAGTCAACCCAGAGGAAGCCGAGGGCCATCGGACTGGCGGCAACCCGATGACCCTCGACACCCGCACCTAGCGCAAGCCCGGCCTGACGTTGAAGCCTAGTTACTGTGCAGCGCAACCAAGGCCCACCGGCCGTCTGGGAGACGGTGGCACGAGGCTTCGCTCCACGAGTCGAATGGGTTAATGTTCAGGCCGATCGCTTGCGTGTTGCACTTCTCGAAGCTACTCCAATACGAGACCGTCATCCATGCCCCGTGATCAGCGAAGGCGGGGGCTGCCGCGACGGCAATGCCTACCGCCGCAGCACCCGACACGACTAAGCCCCTGATTGCAGTTCTCGACAGCTTTCGCACTGAGCCTCCTCTTGACCGATTGATCAAACCCTAACCCGAGAAGGAAATAAGCATCAATACCTAAATCGCCTTGAACTGAAGTCCGCGCTGTGCTAGATAGACATGACAGCACCAAGTGGCCCCTCCATCACGCTGTCCGTAGCTCACGCGCGAGGACTGGGAGCCCCGGGGCGGGGGGCACGGCAGGCGTGGTTTCGCGAAAGGCGCCACGACATACTCAGAGTTGCCGTCGTGAGCCAGACATCAACTACGCATCGGGCACTCGATACCCCACAGGGCTACCTCATGTCGCAGGTGTTGAGCGCTTAGCCTCAGCCCTTCATTAAGGGCGGGTCCATATAGTGGATCTTGAAAGGAAGATGCCTTCCGGCCTGGGAAGATAGGACTTGCTGAGGGTCTCATCTATCCCGGACGGAAGGCACCTGTCAGGTGA
>NZ_LEKG01000323.1:0-3522 GCF_001029515.1 Micromonospora sp. RV43
GCGGTCCAGAGGGAGGCGCCGGTGCGGTCGCGGAGGTGGACCGTGAGGGCCGCCGACGGGCCGTCGATGGTCACCTCGCCGAAGTGCTGGAAGCCCTCGGCCGGGGAGGTGTTCGCGCGCGGCGGGGCGTGCACGAAGACCGCCTTCGGGCCGAACGTGCCGTCCAGCGCGTTCGGCCCGAACGCGCCGGCGTGCGCCGGGCCGGAGACGAACTCCCAGAACGGGCTGAAGTCCCGCACCGCGGCGCGCGCCGGGTCGTAGTGGTGGGCGGCGGTGTAGTGCACGTCGGCGGTGAGGAACACCAGCCCGGTCACCCCGGCCCGGTGCGAGGCGCGCAGCACCTCGGCGAACTCCAGCTCCCGGCCGGCCGGCGCGCCGTGGTCGCCCTGCGCGACGCCCTCCTGGGCGCCTGCCCCGTCCGGCACCACCAGGCCGATCGGCAGGTCGTTGGCGATCACCTTCCAGGTGGCCCGGGACGCGCGCAGCTCCCGGATCAGCCACTCCCGCTGCGCCTTGCCGAGCAGGCCCCGGTTGCGGTCGGCGTACGTGTTGCCGTCGTTGGGGTCCTTGTAGGTGCGCATGTCCAGCACGAACACGTCCAGCAGCGGCCCGTACGACAGCCTGCGGTACATCGGCCCGCCCGACGACACCGGCAGCCACTCGTGGAACGCCTGCCGGGCCCGGGCGGCGAGCACATCCACGCGCTTCTCGCCGTACCGCTCGTCGGTCAGGATCTCCCCCGGGTACCAGTTGTTCACCACCTCGTGGTCGTCCCACTGGTTGATCTGCGGCACCTGGGCGGCGAACGCCCGCAGGTGCTCGTCGAGCAGGTTGTACGCGAACTGCCCCCGGTACTCGGCGAGCGTCTCGGCCACCTTGCTCTTCTCCGGCGTCACCAGGTTGCGCCAGGTGCGGCCGTCGGGCAGGACCACGCTCTCGGCCAGCGGCCCGTCGGCGTACACGGTGTCGCCGCTGCACAGGAAGAAGTCCGGGCGGCGCTCCCGCATCGCCCGGAAGATCGCCAGGCCGTCGAAGTCAGGGCTGATCCCCCAGCCCTGCCCGACGATGTCGCCGGTCCACACGAACCGCACGTCACGCCGCTGGTGCCGCCCGGGGGCGGTGGCGAACGAACCGGTCAGCGGCTCGCTGCACAGGCCGTGCCGGTCCAGGCTCTCCACCCGTACCCGGTAGTGCAGCCGCTCCCCCGCGGGCAGGCCGCGCAGGCGGACCTTGCCGGTGAGGTCGCCGGTGGGGTCGACCACCGGGCCGCGCACCAGGCGGGCGCCGCGCAGGTCCGGCCGGCGGCTGACCTCGACGAGCATCCGGCCGGGCCGGTCCGCGCGGGTCCAGACCAGCGCCGAGTCGGCGGTCACGTCGCCGCTCTGCACGCCGTGGGTGAGCAGCGGCCGGCCGCTGCGCCGCAGGCCGGGTGCGGCGGGCGCGCCGGGCGCGCCGAGCAGCGCGCCGCCGGCGACTCCGGCACCGGCGACCAGGCCGGCGCGGAGCAGGGTACGTCGATCGAAGTGCGTCATGGGTTCTCCCGGTCTCGGCAGTGTCGCCAGCCGGTCTACCGGCCGCAGGTGGCCGGGAACTCCGGTCGAGGTGACCGGCACGTCAACGACTGCTGTCCAGCGCCCCGGCATGACCACCGTCACACCGCCGGGCCGTCACACCGCGCCCGCCGTGCCCCGTCCTGTGCGCGTACCCGAACCCTCAAGGAGGCGGCGATGAGCCGGATGGACATGGCGGCGGTGGCGCCCGAGGCGTACCAGGCCGTGCTGGGCCTGGAGAAGTACGTCCGGGCGAACGTGGACCACACCGTGCTGGAGCTGGTGAAGCTGCGGGCGTCGATGCGCAACGGCTGCGCGTTCTGCGTCGACATGCACAGCCGCGAGGCGCTGGCGGCCGGGGAGGACAGCCGCCGGCTGTTCGCCGTCGCGGCGTGGCGCGAGGCGCCGTTCTTCGACGAGCGGGAGCGGGCCGCGCTGGCCCTCACCGACGCGGTGACCCGGCTCGGCGAGCACGGCGTGCCGGACGACGTCTGGGACGCCGCGGCGAAGGTGTGGTCGGAGAAGGAGCTGGCGGATCTGGTGATGGCGATCGCCACCATCAACGTGTGGAACCGGGTCGCGGTGACCTGCCGGACGCAGCCGCCGGCGCAGGTCTGATCGCTGACACACGACGGCCCCGGTCCCGCGAAGATGCGGGCCGGGGCCGTCGGGCGTGGGTCAGGCCAGCTCGGGGAACCAGAGCGCGATCTCGCGCTTGGCGCTGTCCGCCGAGTCGGAGGCGTGCACCAGGTTCTCCCGGTTCGACAGCGACAGGTCACCGCGGATGGTGCCGGCGGCGGCCTTGCGGCCGTCGGTGCTGCCGATCATCGCGCGTACCACCTCGACCACCTGGTCGCCGGAGAGCACCAGCGCCACCAGCGGGCCGCTGGTCATGAACGTCTTCAGCGGCGGGTAGAACGGCTTGTCGACGTGCTCGGCGTAGTGCTGGTCGGCGAAGTCGCCGTCCATGGTCCGGCTCACCATCGCGTCGATCCGCAGGCCCTTGCGCTCGAAACGGGACAGGATCTCGCCCACCAGACCGCGGCGCACCGCGTCGGGCTTGATCAGTACGAGCGACCGCTCGTCCGGGCTGCTGCTGGACACGCTGGGTTCCTCCTGCGCACTCAAACGGGGTTCGGCTGGGTACGGTCAGCGTAGCGACCCGGTCCCGGCGCCGGCGCGGCGGCTGCGTCTTCCCTGGCCCGCCGCGGCGGCCTAGCCTGGCCCTGGAACCCCTGGGAGGTCCACTGTGGCGAATGGCGGGAACCGCACGATCGCGCCGGTACGCAAACTGATCGGCGCGGTGCTGGGCACCGTCGCCACCTTCGTGACCGTGTTCGGGCTCGGCATGACCAGCTGGGCCATCGTGGCCCTCGGCGTCGCGCTGCTGGTGCTGGCGATCGCCCTGGCCACGGTACGCGGCGGCGGCCGCACCTGGGTGATCGGCCTCGGGCACGTGCACAGCGCCTCCGAGCCGCCCACCCAGTACGCGTTCGGCCGGTGCGAGCTGCAACTGGTCATCGACGCGCCGGGGCTGCCGCCCCGCTCCAAGAAGATCATCGAGCCTCGGGTGCCGGTCGCCAAGTGGCCCTCGCTGGGCCAGGCGCTGCCGGTCCGGGTGGCGCTGGACGACCAGCGGCACGTACGCGTGCTCTGGGACGAGGTGCCCACGCACGCGGAGAGCGCCGCCGCGGTGGCCGACCTGCCGCCCGAGTACGCCGCCGAGCCGGACCCGCTGGACGAGCCGCTGATCGCGCAGGAGGCGCCGCCGTGGGCCGGGCGCGCGCCGGAGGACGACTTCCGCGACGACTACCCGCCCGCGCCGGACCCGTACCTGGACGACGTCCCGCCCCGGGCCGAGGAACGCGAGCCGGTGGTGCTGCACCAGAGCCCCGGCGGCCCTGTGGTGCTGGAGGGGCAGCTCGTCGAGCGGGCCGAGCGCGCGGCCGGCCCACGGCGGCGCCTCCTGCGC
>NZ_LEKG01000032.1:0-48766 GCF_001029515.1 Micromonospora sp. RV43
GCCGAGGAGTCGCCCGCCCCGGCCCCCCGGAAGGCGACCGCCCGCAAGGCCACCACCGCCGACGTGGCCAAGGCCGCGGCCCCGGCGAAGGCCACCAAGACGACCCGCGCCACCAAGGCCACCGTGGCGGCGAAGACCGCAGCGGCCAAGCCGGCCAAGGCCGGCGGCAAGGGCGAGGGCCCCGACGGCGAGATCGATCCGGAGGAGCTGGCCGCCGAGATCGAGGACGTGGTGGTCGAGGAGCCGGCCGAGCTGACCCAGGCCGCCGAGGCCGACGCGGCCAGCTCCGCCACCGACAACGACTTCGAGTGGGACGACGAGGAGTCCGAGGCGCTGAAGCAGGCGCGCCGGGACGCCGAGCTGACCGCCTCCGCCGACTCCGTGCGGGCGTACCTGAAGCAGATCGGCAAGGTGCCGCTGCTCAACGCCGAGCAGGAGGTCGAGCTGGCCAAGCGGATCGAGGCCGGCCTCTACGCCGCCGAGCGGCTGCGCGCCGCCGACGAGGGCGAGGAGAAGCTGGTCCGCGACCTCCAGCGCGACCTGATGTGGATCTCGCGGGACGGCGAGCGCGCCAAGAACCACCTGCTGGAGGCGAACCTGCGGCTCGTGGTCTCGCTGGCCAAGCGCTACACCGGCCGTGGCATGGCCTTCCTCGACCTCATCCAGGAGGGCAACCTCGGCCTCATCCGCGCGGTCGAGAAGTTCGACTACACCAAGGGCTACAAGTTCTCCACCTACGCCACCTGGTGGATCCGCCAGGCCATCACCCGCGCCATGGCCGACCAGGCCCGCACCATCCGCATCCCGGTGCACATGGTCGAGGTGATCAACAAGCTCGGCCGCATCCAGCGCGAGCTGCTCCAGGACCTGGGCCGTGAGCCCACCCCGGAGGAGCTGGCCAAGGAGATGGACATCACACCGGAGAAGGTGCTGGAGATCCAGCAGTACGCCCGGGAGCCCATCTCGCTCGACCAGACCATCGGCGACGAGGGTGACAGCCAGCTCGGCGACTTCATCGAGGACTCCGAAGCGGTCGTCGCGGTCGACGCGGTGTCGTTCTCGCTGCTGCAGGACCAGCTCCAGCAGGTCCTGCAGACGTTGTCCGAGCGTGAGGCGGGCGTGGTGCGCCTGCGTTTCGGCCTCACCGACGGACAGCCGCGCACTCTGGACGAGATCGGCCAGGTGTACGGCGTGACCCGGGAACGCATCCGGCAGATCGAATCCAAGACCATGTCCAAGTTGCGGCACCCCTCGCGTTCCCAGGTGCTCCGCGACTACCTGGACTGACCGCGTACGTCAACAAATCGTGCCGGTTTGATCACCAGCCGTAGAACACTCTTTGGTGATCGTTCGGTTGCCTGTTTGTGATCGTTGACGTGGCACCCTTGGTGCACGGCACACTGTCCTCCACGCCAGGTGTGACCTCGGTCCCCCGCGGGCACACAGGGAAGGCAGGGCCCGAGATGGGTGTTGCACGATAGGTGAGCAACCGAAGAGAGTGTTCATCGGTGACGACCAGAGGAGGAAGGCGATGACCCCGACCCTCACGCCGCCGCCCGAGACGGTGAGCCCCCCGGCCGCCGATGAACGGTGCGACCGCTGCAATGCTGCCGGCAAGCTCCGCATCACTCTGGCGGGTGGGAGTGAGCTGGTGTTCTGTGGGCACCACGCGAACAAGTACGCGGAGGATCTCGTGAAGATCACCGTGCGGTACGCGTCGGACCCGGAGTTCAGCTGGCGAGGCGCCGATCTCATGGCGAACTGAGGTCCGACAAGAAGTCCACAACCCGACATGACCGGCCGGAGGCACCCGCAAGGGGAGCCTCCGGCCGGTTTTTCGTGCCGGGTGCCAACGGTGCGCGACGGTGTTAAGAAGGGGCCCCTGCTCTACCGGAGGCGTTAACAGGGGGCCCTTCCTTACAGGGTCTGCACGGTGGCGATGCGCTCCTCGAGCTGCTCGATCGTCGCCTGCGCGCTGGGCGGGCCGCCGCAGATCCGGCGCAGCTCGGCATGGATCTTGCCGTGCGGCTGGCCGGTGTGGTGGTGCCGGGCGGCCACCAGAGCGTTCAGCTGCCGCCGTAGCGCCACCCGGCGCTGGGCGGCACTCATCGGTGGGGGCGCCGCCACCGGGGCCGCAGCGGCCGGCTCAGCGGTCCGCTGGGCGGCCCGGCGCTTCTGCGCGGCGAGCTGCTCGGCCTGCCGCTTGGTCAGCAGCAGCGAGACCTGGTCGGCGGTGAGCAGACCGGGCAGACCGAGGTATTCCTCCTCCTCGGGCGTGCCGGCCTGGGCGGCGGTGCCGAACGAGGCACCGTCGAAGATCACCTGGTCCAGCTCGGCGGTCGCGGAGAGCGCCGCGAAGCGCTTCTCCAGCTCCCCGCTGGCGCCGTCGTCGCGCTGGGCGCGCTCCAGCAGGTCGTCGTCGAAGCCCTCGCGGTCCTTCGGCTTGCCGAGCACGTGGTCCCGCTCGGCCTCCATCTCGCTGGCGAGCCCGAGCAGGTGCGGCACGCTGGGCAGGAACACCGACGCGGTCTCGCCGGAGCGGCGGGCCCGGACGAACCGGCCGATCGCCTGCGCGAAGTACAGCGGGGTGCTGGCACTCGTCGCGTACACGCCGACGGCCAGGCGGGGGATGTCGACGCCCTCGGACACCATCCGCACCGCGACCAGCCACCGCTGCTGGGAGGCGGCGAACGTCGCGATCCGCGCGGACGCGCCCTGGTCGTCGGAGAGCACCACGGCGGCCTTCTCACCGGTCACCTGCTCCAGCAGCTTCGCGTACGAGCGGGCCACCTGCTGGTCGCTGGCGATGACCAGGCCGCCCGCGTCGGGCATGCCGTTGGCGCGCAGCACGGTCAGGCGGGCGTCGGCGGCGCGCAGCACCTGCGGCATCCAGTCGCCGGCCGGGTCCAGCGCGGTACGCCACGCCTGGGCGATCAGGTCCTGCGTCATCGGCTCACCGAGGCGGGCGGCCAGCTCCTCGCCGGCGTTCGTGCGCCAGCGGGTCTCCCCCGAGTACGCCAGGAACAGCACCGGCCGGACCACGCCCTCGCGCAGCGCGTCGGAGTAGCCGTAGACCGAGTCGGCGCGGGAGCGCAGCAGCCCGTCGCCGCCGCGCTCGTAGCTGACGAACGGGATCGGGTTGTCGTCGGAGCGGAACGGCGTACCGGTGAGCATCAGCCGGCGTACCGCGGGCTCGAACGCCGCCTTCACGCCGTCGCCCCAGGTACGCGAGTCGCCGGCGTGGTGGATCTCGTCGAGGATGACGAGCGTGCGCCGGGTCATGGTGCGCCGCCGGTGCACCTGCGGCGCCATGCCCACCTGGGCGTAGGTGACCACGGCGCCGTGGAAGTCGGCGGCGGAGTGCAGGTCGGCGTTGCGGAACGCGGCGTCGAGCTGGATGCCGACCCGTGCGGCGGCCTGCGCCCACTGGGTCTTCAGGTGCTCGGTCGGCGCGACCACGGTGACCGCCTCGACGGTGCCGTCGGCGAGCAGCTCGGCGGCGATGCGCAACGCGAACGTGGTCTTACCGGCGCCGGGCGTGGCGACCGCTGTGAAGTCCTCGGTCCGGCGGCGCAGGTACTCCACCAGCGCCTTGCGTTGCCAGGCGCGCAGGGGCGGGAACGTGTCGAGCGCCGGCATCCGCGGTGGCACGCGTAGCTCCTCTCCGCCGCGGACGGCGGCGGGCCCGACCGGGGCCACGGGAGCCGCCGCCCATGAAAACGCCCTCGCGCATCCGTGCCGCGAAGGCCGGTTCAGCATAACCAGCGCGGGCCGTACGCCCCACTCGACGCCACGCCTGTCACATCCGCCCACCCCGGCGCGGATCGGGTCAGGGCAGTGGTCCCCGGGTGCCGGTGCGCGGCGGCCGCAGCGTCGCCACCGGGGCGGACCAGCGGCGGCGCAGCGCGATCAGGCGCAGCCCGAACACGAGCAGCGCGGCGCCGGTGAGCGGTACGGCGGTGGCCTGTCCGCACGCCGACAGCAGCGCCACCGCGATCGAGCCGGCGAGCGCCGCGAGCGCGTAGATCTCCCGGCGCAGCACCACCGGGATCTCGCCGGTGAGCAGGTCGCGGCCGAGCCCGCCGCCGATCGCGGTGAGCATGCCGATCATGCAGGCGCCGACCGCCGGCACGGCGGCGTCGAGGGCCTTGAGCGTGCCGGTGACTGTGAACAGGCCGAGACCGGCCGCGTCCAGCACCAGCACTGTGGTGCGCAGCCGGGCGAGCTGGGGGTGCAGCCAGAACACGGCCGCGGCGACGACTGCGGCGGTGGCGGCGTAGCGCCAGTCGGCGAACGCCAGCGGGGGCACCTCGTCGATGGCCAGGTCGCGGAAGATACCGCCGCCGAGCGCGGCGACCACGCCGACGAAGACCACCCCGAACAGGTCGAGCCGTTTCGCCACCGCCGCGGAGGCGCCGGAGGCGGCGAAGACCGCCACGCCGGTGAGGTCGGCGAGCAGGAGGGCGGTGGAGGTGGTCACCGCCGCAGGTTACGTGCAGGGGCGGCGGAGCCGCCCGGGATCACTCGGCGTACGAGTCGTAGATCTCCTTGCACTTCGGGCACACCGGCGAGCCCGGCTTGGCCGCCTTGGTGACCGGGAACGTCTCGCCGCAGAGCGCGACCACGTAGGTGCCCATGACGGCACTCTCGGCGATCTTCTCCTTGCGGACGTAGTGGAACATCTCCGGACCAGTGTCCGCGTCCTTCAGCTCGGGACGCTCGAGAACCTCTGTGCTCACGACTACACCTCCGGCGTTCCAGTTTTGCAGGTCGGTCCGCCCCGGTCCACCTGGGCCCCGGCCGGAAGCGGCCCGTACGGTAACCGACGTGACCAACTTTCACATCAGTCTCGGTAGTGAGGTGGCCGACGCCCTGCGGGACGGCCGCCCGGTCGTGGCGTTGGAGAGCACGATCGTCTCGCACGGGCTGCCCCGCCCGGACAACCTGCGGGTGGCGCGCGAGATCGAGCAGGCGGTACGGGACGCGGGGGCGGTGCCGGCCACCATCGGCATGGTCGCCGGCGAGCTGCGGGTGGGGCTGGACGACGCCCAGCTCACCCGGCTCGCCACCGTCGACGGCGTGAGCAAGCTCTCGGTCCGCGACCTGGCCCCGGCGGCGGCGACAGGTGCGGACGGCGCGACCACCGTCGCGGCCACCAGCGCGGTCGCGGCGGCGGCCGGGATCGGCGTGTTCGCCACCGGCGGGCTCGGCGGCGTGCACCGGGAGGCGGCGCAGACGTTCGACGAGTCGGCCGACCTGGTCACGCTGGCCCGGACGCCGATCGCCGTGGTCTGCGCCGGGGTGAAGTCGATCCTCGACGTGGGTGCCACGCTGGAGCGCCTGGAGACGCTCGGGGTGGGCGTGGTCGGCTACCGCACCCGCCGCTTCCCCGGCTTCTACCTCACCGACGCGGGCTTCGACCTGGACTGGTCTGTCGATTCGCCGGAGCAGGTGGCGGACGTGCTGGCCGCCCGCGCGGCGCACGGCGTGCACCACGGCGGCCTGGTGGTGGCCAACCCGCTGCCCGCCGACGAGCAGCTCGACCCGGCGCTGCACGACCGCACGCTCGCCGAGGGCCTGGCCGCGCTGGCCCGCGAGGGGATCACCGGCAAGGCGGTCACCCCGTTCCTGCTGTCGCACTTCCACTCCGCCACCGAGGGCGCCAGCCTGGCGGTGAACGTCCGGATCATCCTGCGTAACGCCGACCTCGCGGCCCGGATCGCGGTCGCCGCGGCGGCCCGCCCCACCGGTACGGCATGAACGCCAGGCCGCGCATCGTCGTCGTCGGCGACGTGATCACCGACGTGCTCGCGGTGCTGTCCGGGCCGCTCGCGACCGGCTCGGACACCGCGGCCGGCATCCGGTTCAGCGGCGGCGGGCAGGCGGCGAACACAGCGGCCTGGCTCGCCGGGCAGGGCGCCGCGGTGACGCTGGTCGCCGCCGTCGGCGACGACGAGACCGGCCGGGAGCGGGTGGCCGAGCTGAGCCGGATCGGTGTCGACTGCGCGGTGGAGCGGCACGAGGGCTACCCGACCGGCACCGTCATCGTGCTCACCCACGACGGGGAGCGCACGATGGTCAGCCAGCGCGGCGCGAACCTGCGGCTGACCGCCGGGCACGTGGACGCGGCACTGGCCGCCGCGCCCGACGCCGGGCATCTGCACCTGTCCGCGTACACCCTCTTGGACGTCGGGTCGCGCGGCGCCGGCCTGCGCGCGCTGGCCACCGCTCGCGAGCGCGGGCTGACAGTCAGCGTCGACGCGGCGTCCGCGGCGCCGCTGCGGCGCGTCGGCGGGGCGTTCCTGACCTGGGTACGCGACGTCGACCTGCTGCTCGTCAACACGGACGAGGCGACGGTGCTGGCCGGCGGGCTGGACCCGGCGGCGCAGGCGCGGGCGCTCACCGCGGTGGCGCACCGGGTGGTGGTCAAGCGCGGCGCGGCGGGCGCGGTGTGGGTGGAGCGCGGCGGTGTGGTGGAGTTCGCGCCCGCGCCCGGGGTGGACGTGGTGGACGTGACGGGTGCCGGGGACGCGTTCGCGGCCGGGCTGCTCACCGCGTGGCTGGCCGGGGCCGACCCGCGTGCGGCGCTGGGCCGCGCCGGTGACCTGGGCGCGCTCGCCGTGACGACAGTAGGCGCCCGCCCGGCTCCCTGACGCCTGCGGCCGGTCCGGGCGGTGCTCCGCCCGGGCCGGTCAGGGCTCGGCGTCGATGATCTTGTGCGGATTCTCCTCGGCGGTCAGAGCCGTGGGCGCGGGCTCCTCGCGGCGCCGGTTCTGGAACCGGTTCGCCAGGCGGTGCTCCTCCTTCGGCGGCCGGTCGTTCGCCAGCAGCACCGCCAGCCAGGGCACGAGCACCATGCCGAGCGCGCACAGCGGCAGCCAGAGCCAGAGCAGCGGGGCCTTCGCGCCGACCAGGATCGCGCCGGCCACCAGACACGCGACCCGGATGGCCATCATCAGCACGTACCGCTTCTGCCGGCTGTTGAGCTGGTCGTCCTGGCTGCGCGGGGCGTCGGTGATCAGTATCGGCTGGTACGCCTGACGCTTCACCACGGACCTCCTACGAGGGGATAGGGCCCATCCTGTCACCCCGGACGGATGATCGACGAAATTCGTGACAGCCGGGTGCGTGTTACGTGCGTGGTACGCTTCGCGCGTGGCCAACCGGTTCAGCTTCACCGACGAGGCGCTGGCGAACCTGCGGGTCTACGACGTCACACCCGGGGAAGTCTGGGAGGCCCTGCACAGCAAGCGCCGGGTCATCCGCCACCTCGGGGACGACGTGATGGTGGTCTACGCCACCGACCACCGGGGCCGGCGGCTCGCCGTGCTGCTGGCCGAGGCCGACGGCACCGACAACGACTGGGACATCCTCTCCGCCCGCGAACTGAGCGACGTCGAGGCCAAGCGCTACGACGAGGCGGTGCGGAGATCACGCCGACGAGGAGGCGGTCACGATGCACCGTGACGAGGCGACCAAGCGGTTCCACGCCGGAGGCGACGCGTTCGCCGACCTGATCGACGACACGTCGCCGGCACAGCTGCCCACCCCCGACACCGATGTGCCGATGGTCAGCCGGTCGGTCCGGCTCCCGCTGGAGACGTACGAGCGGGTCCGCGCCGCCGCCGACGCGCGCGGCATCGGGGTGACCACACTGATGCGGCAGTGGATCGAGGCCGGCCTGGCCGACCTGGACGACTCGGCCACCGTCTCGCTGGCCGACGTACGCCGCGCGCTGGCGTCGCTGTCCCGCCCGACCGCCGCCTGACGGCTCACGCCTCGGGGCCGCCCTCGCCGAGCGCCTCCCGCCCGATCGGCGAGGCGGAGGACTCCGGCGGCCGGTGCCAGGCCCGGCGGGCGTCGGCGAACGCGACGAGCGCCAGCACGAGGGCCACCGCGCCGAGCGCGAACATCGCCGGCACGGTCGCCAGCGCGGGCAGGAGCAGCACCAGGGCCAGCAGCCCGGCCAGCCGGGGGCGGGACACCCGGCCGAAGATCTCGTACTCGAACCGGGAGCGGGCGGCCAGGAACAGCGCCGGGCCGCCCACCACGAAGACCAGCCAGTTCGGCCGGGCCGTGTCGTACGGGTGGGCGATCACCAGCTCGTAACCGACCGCGGCGCTGAGCACCCCGAGCACCATGAACAGGTGGGTCTGCGCCGCCGACTCGGCCAGCCGCCCCGGCGTGCCGGCCATCCGCAGCGCCTCCGCCAGCAGGTGACCGGCCCGGTAGAAGTAGATGCGCCAGAGCAACGCCGTGATCACGAACGAGATCGTGAACGCCACCGCCGCGTCGCCGGAGAACTCCTTCCCGCTGTAGGTCACGCCGATCACCAGGATCGACTCGCCGAGCGCGATGAGGAAGATCTGCTGGTAGCGCTCTGCCAGGTGCTCCCCGGCGACGAGCCACTGCCGGATGCGCGACGCCCCGATCCACGGCAGCGGCCAGCCCAGGAACGTGCCGAGGCGGTCCACCGCCAGCGCGACGACCCACAGCGCCAGGCGCGGACCGGGCATCAGCGCGCCGGCGATCCACAGCGGGGCGCTGACCCCCGCCCAGACGGCGAGCCGCAGCGGGACCAGACGCCGCGGGTGGGCACGCAACGCCACCGCGATCAGCAGCGGCCGCCCGACCATCACCACCACGTACGCGAGCGCGAACGGCAACGCCCGCTCCTCCAGGGCGCGGGGCAGGGTCACGCCCAGCACCAGGCTGCCGAACATGGTGCCGACCGCCACGACCTGGATGACGGCGCGCTCCGGCTCGTACCGGCTGGTGACCCAGGTGGTGATCGTCCAGACCTGCCAGAGCACCAGGAACAGCAGCAGGGTCCTGCCCACGTCGGCGGCCACCGCACCGGCGGAGCCGTCGACGCCGTTGATCAGCCGCTGGGAGACCCGGGTCAGCGCGAACACGAAGACCAGGTCGAAGAAGAGCTCCAGGAAGGTGGCCCGCCCGGGGCTGGACGCGGTACGCAGCAGCGCCCCGCCCCGCTGCTCGGTCATCGTCCGCCCCTGTCCCCCGTCCTGGCGACCAACGACAGGGACGGCGGGCCGGTTGCGGCGGCGTACGGCGGATCAGCCCTTCGCGGCCTTCGCCTCCGCCTTCATCCGCTGCTTGAACTCGCGTACCCGGCGCAGCGACTCGGGATCGGTCACGTCCGCCACCGAACGGTGGGCGTCCGCGTCGCCGTAGTCGCCGGCTGCCTCGCGCCAGCCGTCCGGGGTGATCCCGAACCGCTTGCCGAGCAGCGCGACGAAGATCTGCGCCTTCTGCCGGCCGAACCCGGGCAGCTCACCCACCCGGCGCAGCAGCTCCCGGCCGTCGGTCACGTCGGACCAGAGCCGGGCCGGGTCGCCGTCGTAGCGCTCGACGAGCGCCCGGCACACCTCCTGCACACGGGCCGCCATCGCCTTGGGGAACCGGTGCAGCGCGGGCGGCCGGGCGAAGATCTCCACGAGGGCGTCCGGGTCGTACCCGGCCAGTTCCGCGGCGTCGGGCTCGTGGCCGAGGCGCTGCGCCAGCACGTACGGGGAGGAGAACGCCTTCTCCATCGGCACCTGCTGGTCCAGCACCATGCCGAGGAGCAGGGCCAGCGGGCTGCGTGCCAGCAGCTCGTTGGCCTGCGGGTCGATGGGCAGTGACAGCGTCATGGGGACCATAGTGCCGCGCCGGCCGCCGGTCGGGGGCGGCGACTCCCCGACGACGTGACGCGGCCCGGCGGACCCCTGGGAGGTCCGCCGGGCCGCGGCCCACGGAGTGGTCAGGTCGCCCGTGTCGTCAGTTGACGACGAAGAGCAGCCGGTTCGGCGAGCCCGAGCCCGGGCTGGTCACCTTGCCGGTGGTGGCGTTGCTGGTCAGGTAGCTGGCCACCTGAGCCGGGGTGTAGGAGGTGTTCGCGGACAGGACGAGCGCCGCCGCGCCGGCCACGTGCGGGGACGCCATCGAGGTGCCGCTGATCGTGTTGGTGGCGGTGTCGCTGGTACGCCACGCCGAGGTGATCGACGAACCCGGGGCGAAGATGTCCACGCAGGAGCCGTAGTTGGAGAAGGACGACCGCGCGTCGGTGCTGGTGGTCGAGCCGACGGTGATCGCCGAGGCGACGCGGGCCGGCGAGGAGTTGCACGCGTTGGCGCTGGAGTTGCCGGCCGCGAGCGCGTACGTGATGCCGGAGTTGATCGAGTTCGCCACCGCGTTGTCCAGCGTGGTGCTGGCGCCGCCGCCGAGGCTCATGTTGGCCACGGCCGGCTTCACCGCGTTCGAGGTGACCCAGTTGACGCCGCTGATCACGCCGGCGGTGGTGCCGCTGCCGGAGCAGTTGAGCACCTTGACGGCCACCAGGCGCACGCTCTTGGCCACGCCGTACCTGGTGCCGCCGACCGTGCCGGCGACGTGGGTGCCGTGGCCGTTGCAGTCGGTGTTGTTGGTGTCCACCGTGTTGGTGCCCCAGGTGGCCCGGCCGCCGAAGTCGCTGTGCGTGGTGCGGATGCCCGTGTCGATGATGTAGGCGCGCACGTTGCTGGCGGTGTTCGGGTAGGTGAAGGTGCTGTTCAGCGGCAGGTTGCGCTGGTCGATCCGGTCCAGGCCCCAGGTGGCGCCGGTCTGGGTGCCCTGGGTGGTCATCACGCGGTCCTGCTCGACGTACGCGACGGCCGGGTCGGCGGCCAGGCGGCGCGCCTGGGCGGGGGTCATCTTCGCGCTGTAGCCGGTGAGAGCGGAGCTCCACACCGTGCCGACGTTGCCGCCGTAGCGCTTGGCCAGGCCGGCGGCCCGGTCCGGGACGGCGGTACGGGCGGCGAGGGTGTTCGCGGTGCCGACCGCGTCGCCCTTGAGCACGACCACGTAGCTGCCGCTGACGGCGTCCGCGGCGCCGGCGTACCGGATCTCCCCGGTGGGCGCGGCGAGAGCGGGCGTGGAGGCGGCGGCGGCGAAGGCCGCGGCGGCGGCCGTGACGGCGAGCGCACGCAGCGCGCGCCGCCGGGGAAGGGACACGTCGGGCATCGTCTGGCTCCCTACCGGGCGGCCCGGTTTGTGGCCGGATCGCCCCATCGACGGATGTTGGCAGGAATGCTAACCAGAGATCGATGCACATGAAAGAGATAGTTGCCGATAGATACGGTCCACGTTATGGATCGGCGGGTGCGCGCCACGCCGGACCGCGCCCGAGGCAGGATGAGCACGTGGACCGTCACGACATGCTGCTCTCCCCCGCCGGGGTCGACGCACTGCGCACCGCGCTCACGCTCGGCCGCTTCACCGCCAACGGGATCGCCGACCGCCTGGGCCCGCAGGGCACCGGCGCGGTGGCCCGCAACGACTACCGGGCCGCGCTGCGCGCCACCGAGGACCGGGACCGGCTGGCCACGCTGATCCGCGTCTTCATCTGCGACCAGACCGAGCCGGAGGCGGCGGTGGCCTCCGCGCTGGCCCCGCTCGCCCTGGACGAGGCGCTGGCCGGAGGCATCGTGGAGCGGCACGGCGACGGCCTGCGCGCCGGGGTCGACCTGGAGCCGTACGGGGACGACTGGTGGGTACTCGCCGACGTGCCGGCCAGCGCGCGGCCCGGGCGCCCGCTGCACGCCGAGCACGTGCTGGGCATCGGCGGCGCCACCCAGACGCTGATCTCGGCGGCCGTCCGCCCGACCGTGGACACCGCGCTCGACCTCGGCACCGGCTCCGGCGTCCAGGCGCTGCACCTGGGCACCCACGCCCGCCGGGTCACCGCCACCGACGTCTCCGAGCGGGCGCTGCGGTTCGCCGCGACCACCGCCGCGCTCAACGGTCAGGACTGGGAGCTGCTGCGCGGGGACATGGTCGCGCCGGTGGCCGGGCGCCGCTTCGACCTGGTGGTCAGCAACCCGCCGTTCGTGGTCGGCCCGGGCACCACCACGCACGTCTACCGGGACTCCGGTCGGGTTGGCGACGCGATCGGCGCGGAGCTGGCAGCGGCCGCGCCGGACCTGCTCACCGAGGGCGGCACCATGCAGTACCTGGCGAACTGGGTGCACGTCACCGGCGAGGACTGGGCCGAGCGGGTCACCGGCTGGTTCGCCGGCACCGGCCTGGACGCCTGGGTGATCCAGCGCGAGGTGGCCGACCCGATGGCGTACGTGAACCTGTGGCTCACCGACGTCGGCGAGAGCGCCGACCCGCAGCGGATGGCGGCCTGGCTGGACTGGTTCGACGCGCACAAGGTGGAGGCGATCGGCTTCGGCATCGTCTCGCTGCGCCGCTCCGGCCACGACCAGCCGGTCGTCCGGGTGGAGGACCTGCGCCAGCGGGTCGAGCCGCCGCTGGGCGACCGGATCGGCGAGTGGTTCGCCCGGCAGGACTGGCTGCGCACCCGGGACACCGAGGGCCTGCTCGCCGCCCGCTACCGCGCCGCCGACGGACTCCAGCTGCGGCAGGAGGCCACCATGGGCGACGACGGCTGGGCTGTGGACCGGCAGGTCCTGGCCATGCCGCGCGGGCTGCGCTGGTCCGAGGAGATCGACCCGCTGGTGCTCGCCCTGGTCGGCGGCGCCGACGGCCGGCTGCCGCTGCGCGACCAGCTCGCCCTGCTGGCCGCAGCGCACGACGTGGCCCCGGACGAGCTGGCCGAGGCGGCCGGACCGATCGTGGCACACCTGGTCGAGCGCGGCATCGTCGAGCCGGTGACCGACTGATGCGGGCGGTGGTGCAGACCGTCGGCCGGGCCCGGGTGACTGTCGACGACGAGGTGACCGGTGAGATCGCCGACGGGCTGCTGGTGCTGCTCGGCGTCACCCACACCGACACCCCGCAGGTGGCCGCCACCATGGCCCGCAAGCTGCACGAGCTGCGCATCCTTGACGACGAGCGCAGCGCCGCCGACGTCGGGGCGCCGCTGCTCGTGGTCAGCCAGTTCACGCTCTACGGCGACGCCCGCAAGGGCCGGCGACCGAGCTGGACCGCCGCCGCGCCCGCCGAGGTGGCCGAACCCCTGGTGGACGCCGTGGTCGAACAGTTGCGCGCCCGGGGTGCGAAGGTGGAGACCGGCCGCTTCCGCGCCCACATGCTGGTGGAGAGCGTCAACGTCGGTCCCCGGACCCTCGTGCTCGACCTCTGAGGCCTAGAAGAACAGCCCGCGGCGGGACAGCGACTGACGCAGCCAGCCGTCGAGCTGGGCGGCCCAGTCCGTCCGGTCCGCCGTCGCGTGGTCCACAGTGAACCGGCCGAACGCGTCCCGGCCCTCGGTGAACAGGCCGCCCCGCTTGTCCAGCTCCAGCACCACGTGGACCTGGCGCGGATCGGTCACGAAGGTGACCTCGAGCTGGTTCATCGCGCCCGCGTACTGCGGCGCCGGGTAGAACTCGATCTCCTGGTAGAAGGGCAGCTGCTGGTGCAGACCGTAGATGTGTCCACGCTCGACGTCGGCCCGCGCAAACCGGAAGCCCAGCCGTAGCAGCGCCTCCAGCAGCCGCTCGTGGGCCGGCAGCGGGTGCACCGCCACCGGGTCCAGGTCGCCCTTGTCCATCGCCCGAGCCACCTCCAGCTCGGTACGCAGACCCATCGTCATGCCGTGCAGGTGCTGGCCGTACAGGTCGGTCAGCGGCGTCTCCCAGGGCACCTGGAAGCGGAACGGCACGTCGTGCCGCTGCCCCGGCTCCAGCCGGAACGCGCCGGTCACCTGGGCCCGGCCGAACTCCTGGTTCACGTCGTACTCGCTGTCGGAGCTCTCCACCTCGACCCGCGTGACCAGGCCGAGTGCGATGTAGCTCACGTCCACCGGGTGGTCGCCGCCGACCACCTGGATCCGGCCCGCCAGCTCGCCGCCGGGGCGGCAGTTCGGGTTGGCCAGCACCGTCTCCACCGACGGTCCACCCACACCCATCGCCTGCATGAGCCGCTTGAAGACCACCACGTTCTCCGATCGTCAGTGCCGTGCCGGCCCCGACGGCCGGTCGGTGGCACGGTAACCGCGCCGGGCAAGGGAACGCCGGATTCCGGCCGGGATTCCTGTCGGGTCTCCGATCGCCTCACTCCCGTCTCACGCCCCGACCGCCAAGCTGTTTGTCATCGGCCACCACCGCGTGGGCGGCACGGGACCGGTAGGCACGTCGGACACGGGGAGAACAGAGATGACCCAGCAGATGATCGAGCACCAGGACATGGACGTCACCCTCACGGACCTCGACGCCACCGACGAGCGCGGCGTCTCCACCGATCTGGTCCGGGCGTACCTGAACGGCATCGGCCGCACCAAGCTGCTCACCGCGGCGCAGGAGGTCGAGCTGAGCAAGCGGATCGAGGCCGGCCTCTTCGCCGAGGAGAAGCTGGCCACCTGCACCCCCGTCTCCGCCGAGCTGCACGCGGACCTGGCGCTGATCGCGGCCGAGGGCCGCGCCGCCAAGGACCACCTGCTGGAGGCCAACCTGCGGCTGGTGGTGAGCATCGCCAAGCGCTACACCGGTCGCGGCATGGCCTTCCTCGACCTCATCCAGGAGGGCAACCTCGGCCTGATCCGCGCGGTCGAGAAGTTCGACTACACCAAGGGCTACAAGTTCTCCACCTACGCCACCTGGTGGATCCGCCAGGCCATCACCCGCGCCATGGCCGACCAGGCCCGCACCATCCGCATCCCGGTGCACATGGTCGAGCAGGTCAACCGGATGGTCCGGGTGCGCCGCGAGCTGTCGGTGACGCTGGGCCGCGAGCCCACCGTCAGCGAGGTCGCCACAGCGCTGGAGATCCCGGAGTTCCAGGTGATCGAGCTGATCTCCTACGACCGGGAGCCGGTCAGCCTGGACCAGGCCGTCGGCGAGGACGGCGAGAGCGCGCTCGGCGACTTCGTCGCCGCCGTCGACCCGCGTACCGAGCCGGGCGACGCCGCCACCAACGGCGAGCTGCGCAACGAGGTCCGCATCGTGCTGGCCACGCTGTCCCAGCGGGAGCAGGCGGTGATCCGGCTGCGCTTCGGCCTGGACGACGGCCGGCAGCGCACGCTGGACGAGGTCGGCCGCGAATTCGGCCTGTCCCGGGAGCGGATCCGGCAGATCGAGAAGGTCACGCTGCTCAAGCTGCGCGACCCGGAGCGGGCGAACCGGCTGGAGGCGTACGCCTGCTGACCCACCCCAGCCCCGACAGGCCCCGGCGGTTCGCCGGGGCCTGTCGCGCTTGACCCGGGCGCTCCCACCGTATACAACCGACTGGTTACACAACCAGGAGGTTATGAAAGTGCCCGCGGATCTGCTCGACGCCACCTTCGCCGCGCTCGCCGATCCCACCCGGCGTGCCATCCTCGCCCGGCTGGCCGCCGGGGAGGCGACTGTCACCGAGCTGGCCGAGCCGTTCGCGATGAGCCAGCCGGCCGTCTCCAAGCACCTCAAGGTGCTCGAACGCGCCGGCCTGGTCACCCGGGGCCGGGACGCCCAGCGCCGTCCCTGCCGGCTCGACGCCCGGCCGCTGCGGGAGGCGGTCGCATGGTTGGCGGACTACCGGGACTACTGGGCCGAGAGCTATGCGCGACTGGACGAGGTGCTCGCCGAACTGACCGCCGGGGAGCAGCGGTGACCGGCCTGACCGTGTCCCTGCCCGGCGACCGGGAGATCCGGCTCAGCCGCGACTTCGCCGCTCCGCGCCACCTCGTGTTCGCCGCCTTCACCCGCCCGGAGCTGCTGGTCCGCTGGTGGGGCGCCCGGGGCTGGCACCTCGTCGAGTGCGAGGTGGACCTGCGGGTGGGCGGGCGGTGGCGGTTCGTCTCCCGAGGCCCGGACGGCGATCTGATGGGCCAGGGCGGCACGTACCGGGAGGTCGACCCGCCGGCGCGGCTGGTCTGCACCGAACTCTTCGACGACCAGTCCTATCCGGGCGAGACGCTGGTCCGCCACGACTTCACCGGCTCGGCGGACCGGACCACAGTCGTCACCCACCTGGTGTACGCCACCGCGCAGGGCCGCGACACCGTCCTGCGCTACCCGATGACCCGCGGCCTGGGCGAGGCGTTCGACCGGCTCGCGGCAGTGCTGCACACCGATTCGACGACAGGAGCGACAACGTGAACTGGACACTGGAAGTGGTGGTGGTGCCGGTCTCCGACGTGGACCGGGCCAAGGAGTTCTACGCGCAGCGGCTCGGCTTCGTCCTCGACCACGACACGGATCTGGGCGGCGCGGGGCGGATCGTCCAACTCACTCCCCCGGGCTCCGGGTGCTCGATCGTCCTCGGCCGGGGCGTCGTACCGGAGATGCCGCCGGGCTCGCTCAAGGGCGTGCAACTCGTCGTACCGGACCTGGAGCGGGCGCGCGCCGAACTGGTCGAGCGGGGCGTCGAGGTGAGCGAGATCCAGGTGATGGGCCAGAACCCGCGCCCGGTGCCGCATCCGCTGGACAACGTCGGCTTCGTGTTCTTCCGCGACCCAGACGGCAACGAGTGGTCGGTGCAGCAGATCTCCGAGCGTGGGTGAGCGGTGTTAAAAGGGGGCCCCTTCTCTACCGGAGGCGTTAAGAAGGGGCCCTTCCTTACAAGCGGCGCGGGCCGGTGTCGGGGCGGGCGGCCTCCGCGCCGGTGCGCACGGTGGCGTGCAGCACCGAGATGCCGTCCGGCCGGGCCAGCACCGGGTTGAGCGTGAGCGACCGCACCCGGGGCTGCTCGTCGGCCAGGCGGCCGACCCGCACCAGCAGGTCGACAAGGGCCGCCCGGTCCACCGGCGCGGCGCCCCGGTGCCCGCGCAGCAGCGGCGCCGCGCGGGGCTCGTCGACCAGCTCGGCGGCGTCCCGGTCGGTGAGCGGGACCGCCCGCCACGCCCGGTCGCCGAGCAGCTCGGTCGCCACGCCACCCAACCCGAAACCGACCACCGGCCCGAACGCCGGATCCTCCACCAGCTCCACCACGCACGCCACACCCGGCGCGACCATCGGCTGGACCAGCACCTCCGCGCCGAACACCGAGGCCATCTCGGCGTACGCGCGGCGCAGCGCGGCGGCATCCGCCAGGTCGAGGCGTACCGCGCCCAGGTCGAGGCGGTGCCGCAACCCGGGGGCGGCAGCCTTGAGCGCCACCGGCCGGCCGAGCCGTTCGGCAGCCGCCAGCACCTCCTCGGCGCTGCCGGCCGGCACCGACTCCACCACGTCGATCCCGTACGCGCGCAGCAACGCCGCCGAGTCGGCGCCGTCGGGCCGCAGCGCGGCGTGCCCGGCCGCCCGGTCCACGTCGGCCAGTTCGGGCAGCACACCGGCGGGCCGGCGCAGCCAGTCCGCGTACGCGGTCACCCGGCCCAGCGCGCGCACCGCCTCCTCCACGCTCGGGTACGCCGGCACCCCGGCCGGCACCAGCCCGGCCAGGAACGTCGCCACCACCGGCTTTCCGGTGACCCGCGCGTCGGGCAGCGCCGCCGCGAAGTCGGCCACCGGGTCGGCGAGCTGGCCCGGCAGCGGCGGCGCGAACACCGCCACCACGGCGTCCACCCGCTCGTCGGCCACCGCGTCGCCGAGCGCGGCGGCGTACGCGGCGGCGCCCGCGCTCGGCCCGACGTCCTGCGGGTAGCCGTCGGCAACTGTCAGTCCCTGGGCCGCGCAGGCGGTCGCGGCCAGCCCGGTCAGCGCCGACGAGTTGCCCACCACCGCCACCCTCCGCCCGGCCGGCAGCGGCTGGTGGGCCAGCAGCACGCCCACGTCGAGCAGTTCGGACACGGTGTCCACCCGGATCACCCCGGACTGGGCGAACAGCGCGCTCACCGCAGCCGCGTCCAGCGCGGGCGCGTCCCCCACGCCCGGCGGCCGGGCCAGCGAGGCGAGCGCCACCACCGGCTTGCGGCGGCCGATGCGCCGGGCCAGCCGGGCGAACTTGCGCGGGTTGCCGAACGTCTCCAGGTAGAGCGTGATGACGTCGGTGGCCGGGTCGTCCTGCCAGTACTGGAGCAGGTCGTTGCCGGACACGTCGGCCCGGTTGCCGGCCGAGACGAAGCTGGACAGCCCGAGCCCGCGCCGGGACGCCTCGGCCAGCAGCGCCACCCCGAACGCGCCGGACTGGCTGAACACGCCGACCCGGCCCGCCGCGGGCAGCACCGGGGCGAGCGTGGCGTTGAGGCGTACCGCCGGGTCGGTGTTGGCGACGCCGAGGCAGTTCGGGCCGACCACCCGCATGCCGGCCAGGTGCGCGGCGCGGACCAGCGCGCGCTGCGCCGCCGCGCCGGCCGGGCCGGACTCGGCGAACCCGGCGGAGATCACCACCAGGCCGTGCGCGCCCGCGCGGGCCGCGTCGTGCACCACGTCGGTCACCGCGTCCGGCGGAACAGCCACCACTGCGAGGTCGACGTCCTGGCCGGCGTCGGCCGCCGACGGGTACGCGGGCAGCCCCGCCACCGTCGCCGCGCTCGGGTGCACCGGCACGATCGCCCCGGCGAAGCCGCCGTCGCGCAGGTGCCCGAGCAGCGCCGCGCCGACGCCCTGGCCGGTGGTGCTGGCGCCGTAGACGGCGATGCCGCGCGGCGCGAGCAGCCGGGCGATCGACCGGGCCTCGGTGCGGTGCTCCCGGCCGCGCTGCACCTCCAGGGTCGCCTCGGTGGGCGCGATCGGGAAGCTCAGGTGCACCACGCCGTCGGCGTACTGGCGCTGGACCTGGTAGCCGAAGTCGGCGAAGACCCGCAGCATCGCCCCGTTGGCTGGGAGCACCTCGGCGACGAAGTGCACGATGCCGTTGCGCCCGGCCGCGTCGGCCAGGTGCTCCAGCAGCACCGACCCGATGCCCCGGCCCTGGTAGGCGTCCTCGACCACGAACGCCACCTCGGCCTCGGGCGAGGCGGGGCCGAGCCGCTCGTAGCGGCCGACGGCGACGATCCGCTCGCCGGCGAGCACCACGAACGCCTCCCGGTCGCGGTGGTCGACGTTGACGAAGCGCTTCAGGTCGCGTTCCGGGATACGCGGGTACGGCGAGAAGTACCGCAGGTATCGGGTGCGCTCCGAGAAACGGCCGTGCATGGCCACGATCTCGGGCGCGTCCTCCGGGCGGATCGGTCGCAGCTGGACGGTCGTGCCGTCACTGAGCAGCACGTCCAGCGGTTGCTCGACGGTGGTCACCGGTCGGTCCTCCCCTGCCGCCGGCTCAGTCGCGCGGGTCGTGTGGATCGAGCCCGAGCAGCGGGAAGACGGCCTTGCGGGTGGCCGCGACGGCCCGGTCCACCGCGTTCGGCTCGCCGCTGGGCTGCCACGGCTGGTACGACGGGTCCACGTCGTCGGTCATCCGCAGCGGCACCTCGTGCCCGGGTCGCCGCCGCGCGGCCAGGTCCCGCCAGCCCGGCGGGGTGAGCGTGGCCGGGTCGACCGGCTCGCCGGTGGCGATCGCGAGCAGGTGCGTCCACGCCCGGGGCACCACCTCGACGAGCGCGTACCCGCCGCCGCCGGTGGCGACCCAGCGGCCGTCGCACAGCTCGTCGGCGAGCGCCCGCAGCGCGCGGTAGGTGGCCCGCTGCCCGTCCACCGACAGGTGCAGGTCGGCCAGCGGATCCTTGCGGTGCCCGTCGGCGCCGCACTGCGTGACGAGCACCTGCGGCCGGAACGCGCGCAGCACCGACGGCACGATCGCGTGGAACGCCCGCTGCCAGCCCGCGTCGCCCACCCCCGGCGGCAGCGGCACGTTGACGGCGGTGCCCTCCGCGCCCGGGCCGCCGGTCTCGTCCGGGAACCCGGTGCCGGGGAACAGCGCGAGCGGCGTCTCGTGCAGGCTGATCGTGAGCACCCGCGGGTCGCGGTAGAAGATCTCCTGCACGCCGTCGCCGTGGTGCACGTCCACGTCCACGTACGCGATCCGCTCCGCGCCGAGGTCGAGCAGCCGCGCGATGGCCACGGCCGGGTCGTTGTAGACGCAGAACCCGGCGGCGCGGGCGGGCATCGCGTGGTGCAGCCCGCCGGCCACGCTCACCGCGCGCCGGGCGTCGCCGCGCCAGACCGCCTCGGCGGCGGCCGTCGTGGCGCCGGCGATCAGCGCGCTCGCCTCGTGCATCCCGTCGAAGACCGGGTTGTCCGAGGTGCCCAGACCGAAGCCGGCGAACAGCGGGTCGCGCGGCGCGGACCGGACCGCGTCCAGGTAGGCCGGATCGTGTACGCGGGTGAGCAGCGCGTCGTCGGCCGGTTCGGGCTTGACCAGCCGTACGCCGGGCCGGTCCAGCACACCCAGTTTACGGGCGAGCGCCATCGTCAGCTCGACCCGGACCGGGTCGAGGGGATGGTCGCCCATGTCGTAGGCGAGGAGAGCCTCGTCCCACACCACCACCGTGTCGTCGGCCATGCGGCCATCGTCGCACGTGGTCCGGGACGCGCCCACCAGTCGTACGCTCACCGGCCGGACGTGCCACCGGTCGCGACCGGACGGTCCGGGTCGGCCACCCACTCGCTCCACGAGCCGACGTACAACGCGGCGTCCGGGCGACCGGCCAGGTGCAGCGCGAGCACGGCCTGCGCGGCGGTCACCCCGGAGCCGCAGTACGCACCGACCGGCGCGTCCGCGTCCACCCCGGCGGCGGCGAACCGCTCCCGGAGCGCCTCGGCGGCGGGGAACCGGCCCTGCGTGACGTACTCCGGTGCGGGCAGGTTCACAGCGCCCGGCACGTGCCCGGCGACCGGGTCGACCGGCTCGTGCTCGCCCCGGTAACGCGGCGCGGCCCGTACGTCGATCAGCACGCCGGGCCCGGCGGCGGCGAGCCGGGCGGCAGCGGCGGCGTCGAGCACCGGCAACGCGCCGGGCGCCACCGTCACGTCGCCCGGGACCGGGGCGGGCACGCTCGTGTCGACCGGCAGGCCGGCTGCCGTCCAGGCCGGGAAGCCGCCGTGCAGCACCCGCACCTGCCGGTGCCCGGCCCAGCGCAGCGTCCACCAGGCGCGGGCGGCGGACATGCCGTCGCCGCCGTCGTACACCACCACGGGACGACCGGCGCGGACGCCCGCGGCCCGCAGCGCGGTCTGCAACGCCGCCGGGTCCGGAAGCGGGTGTCGCCCGGCGGCGCCGGGCGGCCCGCACAGCTCGGTGTCCAGGTCGACGAAGACGGCGCCGGGCAGGTGGCCGGCGGTGTGGTCGTCGCGCCCGGGCGGGCCGGTCAGCCGCCAGCGGACGTCGAGCAGGGTCGGCGGGTCGGCGTGATCGAGTTCGGCGGCGAGCCGGTCGGGCTCGACCAGCAGGTCTGTGGTGGCGGCCATGCGGCCCAGTCAACACCATTCGGCCCGCCACCTCCGGCTTCGCCTGCGTCGACGGTCGGTGGGAGCGGGTACCATCGGAGCCCAGGAGGCCGCAGACGTGAAGCACGACCTTGTTGACACCACCGAGATGTACCTGCGCACCATCCTCGAACTCGAGGAGGAGGGGGTGCCGCCGCTTCGTGCCCGCATCGCCGAGCGGCTGAAGCAGAGTGGTCCGACCGTCAGCCAGACCGTCGCCCGCATGGAGCGCGACGGCCTGCTCACAGTCGAGGGCGACCGGCACCTGACTCTCACGCCGCAGGGGCGCAACACCGCCGTGTCGGTGATGCGCAAGCACCGGCTGGCCGAGTTGCTGCTGGTGAACGTGATCGGGATGCCCTACGAGGAGGCCCACGAAGAGGCCTGCCGGTGGGAGCACGTGATGAGCGACGCGGTGGAGAAGCGGGTCTTCGACCTGCTCAACCGCCCGACCCGCTCGCCGTACGGCAACCCGATCCCGGGCCTGGCGGAGCTGGGTGACCCGGGCCAGACGCTTGCCGACGCCGTCGAGGGCGAGCGCAACCTGGCCTTCCCCGGCCTGTCCGGCCCGGTCGTGGTGCGGCGGATCTGCGAGAGCGTGCAGACCGACTCGGACGTGCTCCGGCAGTTGCACGCCGCCGGCGTCGACCCGGGCGCGACAGTGACTGTGGCGCAGGAACGCGACGCCGTCTCCATCGACCGCTCCGGTGACCGGGTCCGGCTGCCCCGCGAGGTGGCGTCCCGGGTGTTCGTCGCGGCCCGCTGAGGCCGGCTTCCGGTCAGAGCTGCTCGGCTACCTGCGGTCAGAGCTGCCTGGTGTCGATCACCTTGGCCAGCGTGACCAGCTTGCCGGCCGTCTTGTCCGCCTCCGCCTTCGCGGTGCCGGCCGGGGCGGTCCAGCGCAGGGTGGCCAGCCGTCCCTCGGTGGCCAGCCAGCCGACCTCGGCGGCCGGGCCGGACTTCGCGGTCTTGGGCAGCGTCCGCCGGTAGGCGGCCTTGCCCAGCTTGCTGATCTTCGCCGCGCCGCCCGGCTGCACGTCCAGGGCGAACGTGGCCGGGTCGATCGACGTCTCGGTCACCGACAGCGTCAGCTCCGGCAGCACCGCCCCGGCCGCCCGGACCACGCACGTGTGGGTGTCGCCCCGCTCGGTGGCCGCAGCCACGTCGAACGTGCCGCCGGTGTGCTCGGCGATCACCGCGAAGTCGAGCAGCCGGCACGCCCCGCCCGAGGACGCCGCCGCGACCGGCACCGGCGGAGGCGGGGCCGGCGGCCCGGCCTGGGTCGGCGCCTCGTCGGCGCAGCCGGCGGCGAGCAGGACGGCCGGAACGGCCAGCCATGTACGTGCACGCACGGGAGACCTCCGCGGTCGGCGGCGGGTCCGACCCGCCGGAGTTCCGTCGGACACCGTACGGCGTGCCCCAGCGGGGACGGAAGCCCCCTAATCGGCCACGTACGGACAGTGCCGGCAGCCTCGCCCGCAGCACGTGCCGCGCCGGGCCAGGAACCCGGCGCTGAGCACGAACAGCCCGGTCTCCGGGTCCAGGTAGCCGGCCTCCCCGGCGGCGAGCGCGGCCGCGTGCGCGACGAGGATGCGTTCCCGCCCGGGGTGATCCGGCGACAGCCGGGACGGGTGGGGTTCGGTCAGGGGCCGTCCCGCCAGCTCGTCACGCACCGCTGAAGTCTATGGACGCCCTGCCCGCCCTAGTTGCCGCCCGGGCCGCCGTCGGTCCGCAGGCCTTCCAGGTACGGCACGAACGCGTCGGGCCGCTCGAACATCGAACGGTGCCCGGCGCGCGGGATCACCAGATGGTCCTTGCGCGGTGCTTGAAGCTGCGCGTACCACTCGTCGAACAGGCGCAGCCGGCCCGGCACCTCCTGCGCGCCGTCCACGAAGTACGCCGGCACGGCGAGCTGCCGCACGTCACGCCGGAAGTCGATCTCCTGCAACCGGGGGTACAGCACGTCCCAGCCGTCCAGGAACCCGAACAGGTGCACCTTCTCCAGCAGGCTGTATTCGGACATGCCCAGGTTGCCGACGGTCCCGGTCTCGTCCTCGCTCGCGCCTTCCCGGTCGACCGGGAAGGCCCCGGCCTCATTGGTCAGCAACGGCTCGTACGCCCAGACGTCGCGGTAGGGCGGCGGGCCCTGCGCGGTCATCCGGTCCGCGAGCGCCGTCCGGCCGGTGCGGCGGGCCCAGGCCACGGTGTCGGCGTACTGGCTGCGATCGGCCTCGCGCAGGCTCACCACCTGCCCGACGCCCACGTAGGCGGCGAACAGCTCCGGGTGCTGTCGCACGGCGAGCAGGCCGGCGATGGTGCCGCCGGAGTGCGCGACCAGGTGGATCCGATCCCGGCCGAGCCGTTCCCGCAGGTGCCGGGCCACCGCGACCAGGTCGTCCACCTCGTCGTCCAGGCGCCAGTCCGACGGGGCGCGGAACCCCGACCAGGACCGCGGCCCGCCGGCACGGTCCCACACGGCCACCACGAAGCGGCGCTCCAGTTCGGGCAGGTGGCGGCGAACCCCGCCGATCTCCGAGCCGCCCGCTGGCCCGGGCACCACGAGCAGTACCGGGGCGCTGCGGTCCGTACCCCTCATCAGCAGGCCCAGCTCGCGCCCGGAGGAGTCGACGGTGTCGAAGCGGGCGATGCGGCCGGGGATCGGGGCGGTGCGGCCCGGTACGGCCGCGCCGACGGTGACGAGCGCAAGCAGCGCGGCCAGCAGACCGACGCCGATCCGGCCCAGCCGGCGCGGCACCGGCCGGCGCGGCGGCACCGCGTCGAGGCGGCGAGCCAGTCCGGCGCCGTAGGCGGCACCGACCAGCAGCGGCAACAAGCTCAGCAGACCGTGTACGCCCCGGCCGGCGAGCAGCGCCACGACGCCTAAGCCGGACAGGTGCGGACGGTCGACGGTCGGCCCGCGCAGCCGCAGCCGGACCAGCTCGACGGCCACCGCGAAGATCACCGGCGCGACGAGCATGAACCAGCGGGACCGGCTCAGCCACCCGGCGGCCAGCCCGACGGCGAGGCTCACCGCGACGGAGACGAGTGCGGCGCCCACCGTGCCGGGCCCGCGCGGGGTCCACCAGCCGGCGGCAACGCCCCAGAGCAGGGGCAGCGTCGACGCGAGGAGCATCCGGGTGCGCATGCCGTCTCCCTCCGCCGAGATCGTCAACCCTAGCCAGAGCGGCGACTCTTCGCTGTCCCGTCCTCACGTGCGGTACAGATCGGGTGTCGGCTGAGTGCTGCCGGAGGGTCGATCATGAAGTTGACGGCCGTCGCGTCGGCGTGTCGCGCCGTCAACTTCATGATCGCCGGGGGCAGGGCGCCCGGACGGGCGGGCCGGGTGGGTGCGCGTCGGGTCAGGTGAGCCAGGTGAGGGACTGGCCGTGGCCGGTCGTCCAGGCCACGGGACGGCCGTCCAGGGCCAGGACGTTGTGGAAGCCTTGGGCGGGCGGCTCGGGCAGGTCGGCGTGGGGCAGCACCGACGGGTCCTCGTTGGCTATCCAGTGGCCGGGCAGGGTCCGGACCAGCGCGGTGAACGCCTCCCGCCGTGGCGGCGGCACCTGGTACAGCACCGAGCTGTGGAACACCACGAGCGTCGCCCCGGCCGGAGCCTGCGCCGCCAGCGCGGGCAGGTCGTCCACCAGGTCCCCGCGTACCAGCAGTGGCGGATCGGCCGCCGCGACAGCCGCCGCGGCGCGCAGCCGTTCCCTGCGGTGCCGGTGCTCCGGCCAGATCAGCGCCTCCAGCCAGGCCACGTCGGCCCGGTCGGTGACGTCGAGCGGGTTCAGGTCCAGCCCGGCCCGCCACACCACCTCCGGACGCCGCTCCGGCGGCTCGGCGCCGGTCAGGTCACAGTCGAGCAACGGCTCGCCGTCGCCGATCCGCCGATCGCCGTAGCGGTAGGCGTACCGGTCCGGGTAGAGGCACAGCCCGGCGGACGCGCCCACCTCCAGCAACGCCAGCGGCTGCGGCAACGCGGCGAGCACCGGCAGCAGAGCCGCGCAGCGTCCCGCCTCGTTCGTCTGCGTCGCCCGCACCCGCATCTGCGCCGCCACGTCCGGCCAGTGCCCTATCACGTACGCGCGAAAGGCAGCCGGGTCGTTCACCGGCCCGCCGCGCAGCCGCACCACCCCGAACAGCAGGTTCGGCTGACGCTTAGCTGGCGGCAGCGTGTCGAGCAGGGCGAGAAGCTCGGGGTCACCGGCGACCACCCGCGACAACCGCTCGTACGCCGGGGACACGCCGCGCGTCTCACGCTCGGCGAAGACCCGATAGATGTCTGTCGTGCTCATCCCCCGAGCATTCCAGCTCGCGTACGCGATGGGCTGTGACAGTGGGCACCTACGGAAGTTTGGGCCGACGGGGACGAAGCCCTCGGGAGATCTCCTCCAGGTGCCGCTGTTGGTGCTCGCGCACCATGGCCTCCCAGATCTCCTGGTCGAAGTCCGGATCGAGCGGCACCCACCGGTGCGAGCCGTCGCAGTAGTGGAACCGTTCGTCGCCCGGCCGAATGACACTCATCGCACCCACCCGAGGAAGCGCTGATGCAACACCCCGGCCGGTACCCAGGTCAGATCCTCCGCCGCCCACACCAGATAGGACCCCATGTACAAGCTCAACGACACCGGCGCTCCGGCGAACTCGGCCCGCAGCTCGCGACGCCGCGTCGGGCAGGGCCAAGGAGCGCCACACCCACCGCAGCTCCACACCGGAAGAACCGGCCCGTGGGTGGTCACCGGAGGCCGTCCAGGAAGCGCCGGGTGGCGGTCCGCGCCTGCCTGCGGGCCGCCCATTCGACCTGCTGACAGGGGTACGGGCACAGACGCGCCCACCATGCCCGGCACCCCGTGCAGAAGCCGTCGATGCCGGGTACGTGTACCGACAGGATCTGCCGGACCTGCGGCTCCGTCACGTCTGCTCCTCACCCGGCCAGTGGCCGCGACGGATCGGGATGCGATGGCGTGCGCGGCACGGCAGTTCCGCACCGCAGCGGCAGATCCACCGCCAGCGTCGCCAGGACCGCACCGGACGGTGCCGCCGGGCGAGGGTCAGCGCGACCGCCAACACGTACTCCTCGTACGACACACGAGCACGCATGCCGCCTCCTACTTTGCTCATGCGCGGGTAATTTTGCGCGCGCATATTCAGTCAGTCAACGATGTGCGCGCATGTCGTGCGGGCGTGTCGCGTGTCCACCGCACGCCGGCCGGCGGCACAATCACCGGCATGGAGAGTCCGACCTTCGTTCGCTTCCAGCTCGGGGCGCAGTTACGCAAAGCGCGAGAGCAGGCCGATGTCACCGCCGAGGAAGCAGCGGCGGCAATCGAGGTGACCGCGAGCACCCTGCGCCGCATCGAGGCCGGTCGGGTCGGTATCAAAGGCCCTGCGCTCAACGCGCTGCTTGATCGCTACGGCGTCACCGATGCCGAACTGCGCGACACGCTGCTGTCGATGGCGCGCACCGGGAAGCAGCGCGGCTGGTGGGCGAAGTACGGGGATCTGCCCTCGTCGTATCGGCAGTACATCGGATTGGAATCCGCAGCCGAGGAGGTGCAGACCTTCGAGACGCTTGTCGTGCCGGGCCTGCTCCAGACACCGGCATACTCGCGGGCGATGATGGCGGAGGATGCCTTCGAACCTTCACCCGAGGCGGTCGAGAGGCGAGTCGCCGTCCGGACGCACCGCCAGGAGCTGATCTCGTCGGGCAAACTTCGCCTGGTAGCCGTACTGGACGAAGCAGTTCTGCACCGCCAGATCGGTGGTGCAGCCGTCATGGCCGACCAGCTCACCGCCTTGCTCGACGCCGGCAGCCGATGGAACGTCACCGTCCAGGTGATCCCGTTCCGGGAAGGTGCCTACGCTTCCATGCTGTCGAGCTTCCACATCCTCAACTTCGCTGACGGCCCCAGCGTGGTGTACATCGAGGGTTTGACGGGCGATCTCTACGCGGAGGGCGAGGATGTGCGCCGCTGTACGGTGGTGTTCAACAGCCTGCGCGCCGCGGCCCTGTCGCCAACCGACTCGGCGGCAATGATCAAAGCAATCCGAGGCGCGCTGCCCGTGGAGTAGGAGGCGGACGTGGACTCGCAGTGGCGCAAGAGCACCCGGAGCGGCACCAACGGAGCCTGCGTCGAAGCGAGATACGCCGACCAGGCAGTAGAAGTCCGCGACAGCAAGGATGCCGGCGGCCCGGTTCTACGCTTCGACCGACAGCCGTGGCGGGTGTTCCTCCGTACCCTGCGCTGAGCGCCAACCTCAGCAGTGCTCGCGCCAGACGCTGGTAGGAAATGGAGGCGGCATGACGGACCCGATCGGCACCAAGTGGCGCAAGTCGAGTCGCAGCGACAACAACGGCGGAGCGTGCGTAGAGATTGCCGCCGTCAACGGGAGCATCCTGATCCGCGACAGCAAGGATGCGTCCGGCCCGGTTCTGCGCTTTGGGCGTCAGCCGTGGCAGGTGTTCCTCCGTACCCTGCGCTGAGCCCGACTCGCCAAAGCACGCGCGAGCGCGGCAGGGAAGTCCCTGCCGCGCTCGCGTCTTCGGTCGGTCGTCAGCTGCAGCCGCTGGTGGAGCCGCAGCCCTCGCAGACGTAGCAGCTACCGGCGGGCCGCATCTTCGTGCCGCAGGTGAAGCAGAGCGGCGCGTCGGCGGCCTTGCCGATCACGGCCTCCAGCAGCTCCGTGCTGGAACCCACCACCGGAGCGGGCTTGACCGCGGCGACGTCGGCCATCTCCTGCGCCGGCTGCGCGATCGGGCCGGTCTTCGGCTCGGGCGCCTCGACCGGGGCGGAGGCGGCCATCGCGGTGAGGTCCGCACCGCTCGCCTCCGCCTCCGCCTCGGCCCGGAGCTGGGCGGCCCGCTCCTTGGCGGTGAAGATGCCCAGCTCGGCGCGCCGGTCGTACGGCAGGAAGTCCAGCGCCAGGCGACGGAAGATGTAGTCCATCACCGAGGCGGCCATCCGCACGTCCGGGTCGTCGGTCATGCCGGCCGGCTCGAAGCGCATGTTGGTGAACTTGCTGACGTACGTCTCCAGCGGGACGCCGTACTGGAGACCGATGGAGATGGCCACCGAGAAGGCGTCCATCACACCGGCCAGGGTCGAGCCCTGCTTCGACATCTTGAGGAAGACCTCGCCGAGGCCGTCGTCCGGGTAGGACGAGGCGGTGAGGTAGCCCTCCGCGCCGCCGACCGAGAAGGAGACCGTCTGCGACGGGCGCTTCTTCGGTAGCCGCTTGCGCACCGGGCGGTACTCGACGACCTTCTCCACGACCTTCTCGACCTCGGCGGCCGGGGCCTGCGTCTCGGCGGTGGCCTTGTTCGGCTTGGCGGCCGACAGCGGCTGGCCGACCTTGCAGTTGTCCCGGTAGATCGCCAGCGCCTTGAGGCCGAGCTTCCAGCCCTCGAAGTAGATCTTCTCGACGTCCTCGACGGTGGCCTGCTCCGGCATGTTGACCGTCTTGGAGATGGCGCCGGAGATGAACGGCTGGACGGCCGCCATCATCCGCACGTGACCCATCGGCGCGATCGAGCGCTCGCCCATCGCGCAGTCGAAGACCGGGTAGTGCTCCGGCTTGAGGCCCGGGGCGTCCACCACGTGGCCGTGGTCGGCGATGTGCTCGACGATCGCCTCGACCTGCTCCTCGGGGTAGCCGAGGCTGCGCAGGGCACGCGGCACGGTCTGGTTGACGATCTGCATCGAGCCGCCGCCGACCAGCTTCTTGAACTTCACCAGTGCCAGGTCCGGCTCGACACCGGTAGTGTCGCAGTCCATCATCAGGCCGATGGTGCCGGTCGGGGCGAGCACGCTGGCCTGCGAGTTGCGCCAGCCGAACTTGTCACCGAGCTTGTTGCCCAGCGTCCACTGCTTGGTCGCCTCGCGCTGCACGGCGGTCGCCACGGTGCCGGTCGGCTTGATCGCGTCGTTTGCGGCGGCGTGCTTGCGCATGACCCGCTTGTGCGGCTCGGCGTTGCGAGCGTAGCCGTCGTACGGGCCGACGATGCCGGCCAGCTCGGCGGAACGGCGGTAGGCGGTGCCGGTCATCAGCGACGTGATCGCGGCGGACACCTCCCGGCCCTGCTCCGAGTCGTACGGCAGGCCGGAGGCCATCAGCAGCGCGCCCAGGTTGGCGTACCCGATGCCGAGCTGCCGGTAGGCGCGGGTGGTCTCACCGATCTTCTCGGTCGGGAAGTCGGCGAAGCAGATCGAGATGTCCATCGCGGTGATGACGAACTCGACCGACTTGACGAACTTCTCCACCTCGAAGCCGCCGTCGGCGCGGAGGAACTTCATCAGGTTCAGCGAGGCCAGGTTGCACGAGGAGTTGTCCAGGTGCAGGTACTCCGAGCACGGGTTCGACGCGGTGATCCGCCCGGTCTCCGGGCAGGTGTGCCAGTCGTTGATGGTGTCGTCGTACTGCAGGCCCGGGTCGGCGCACTCCCAGGCCGCCTGGGAGATGGTGTGGAACAGCTTCTTGGCGTCGATCGTCTCGATGGTCTGCCCGTCGAGCCGGCCGCGCAGGTCGAAGCCGCCGCCGTTCTCCACCGCGGTCATGAACTCGTCGGAGACGCGGACCGAGTTGTTGGCGTTCTGGTACTGCACGCTGACGATGTCGGCGCCGCCCAGGTCCATGTCGAACCCGGCGTCCCGCAGCGCGCGGATCTTGTCCTCCTCGCGCGCCTTGGTCGCCACGAACTCCTCGATGTCCGGGTGGTCCACGTCGAGGATGACCATCTTCGCCGCGCGCCGGGTGGCGCCACCGGACTTGATGGTGCCGGCGGAGGCGTCCGCGCCGCGCATGAAGCTGACCGGACCGGAGGCGGTGCCGCCGGAGGAGAGCAGCTCCTTCGAGGAACGGATCCGGGAGAGGTTGACCCCGGCGCCGGAGCCGCCCTGGAAGATCCGCCCCTCCTCCTTGTACCAGTCGAGGATCGAGTCCATCGAGTCGTCGACGGAGAGGATGAAGCAGGCGCTGACCTGCTGCGGCGACGGCGTGCCGACGTTGAACCACACCGGCGAGTTGAAGCTGAACACCTGGTGCAGCAGCATCCAGGTCAGCTCGTGCGCGAACACCTCGGCGTCGGCCGGGGTGGCGAAGTAGCCGTACTCCTCACCGGCGGTGCGGTAGGTCTCGACCACCCGGTCGATCAGCTGCCGCAGCGACCACTCCCGCTCCGGGGTCCCCACCGCGCCCCGGAAGTACTTGGTGGTCACGATGTTCGCCGCGTTCACCGACCAGGACTCGGGGAACTCCACCCCGCGCTGCTCGAAGTTGATCGAGCCGTCCCGCCAGTTCGTCATGACGACGTCGCGGCGCTCCCAGGCGACCTCGTCGTAGGGATGCACCCCCTCGGTCGTCCAGACGCGCTCGATCTTCAGCCCCGCCCCGGCCTTGTTCCGTGACTTGCTGGTCGTCACGCCCTCGCCCCCCTCGTCGGCAACGGTCACCCACCGCGCCTCGTGTACCTGTCAGAAACCCGTGAATGTCAGCTGATCGCGCCGGCGGCGTCCGCCGCACCGGCACCGGCGCCCTCCCGGGCGCGCGCGGCGGCCCGCAGCGTCTCGATCTCGCGCTCGAAGTCGGCGAGCGAGTCGAAGGACCGGTAGACGCTGGCGAACCGCATGTAGGCCACCTCGTCGAGGTCACGCAACGGGCCGAGGATGGCCAGGCCCACCTCGTGGCTGGGGATCTCGGCCGCCCCCTTGGCCCGCACGGTCTCCTCGACCTTCTGTGCCAGCAGCGCGATCGAGTCGTCGTCGACCGGGCGCCCCTGGCACGCCTTGCGCACCCCACCGATGATCTTCGTACGGCTGAACGGCTCGGTCACCCCGCTGCGCTTGACCACCGCGAGCACCGCCTCCTCGACGGTGGTGAACCGCTTGCCGCACTCCGGGCACGACCGTCGCCGCCGGATGAGCTGGCCGTCGTCGGCCTCCCGCGAGTCGACCACCCGGGAGTCGGCGTGCCGGCAGTACGGACACCGCATTCGCCCGACCTCCTCCGTCGATCGCGGGCACACCTACCGGCTCCCGGGCACGCGTCGACACGGCGGGGCCATCGTCCGATGACCGTCGCCGAGTGCGCGGTGCGGGAGTGCGTTCGGTAGTCGAACCCAACCTGTAGGCAACTTACGCCCGTGTGACTACTACATCTAGGGGTCGACCGTATGCCGAACCCCAAGCGAGGTCAAGTTGGCGGGCGTGTCCGGCGCGTCATCAGGATCACGCCCGGCACGACGCCACCGAGGAGCCCAACGGACGGCCTCCCGTGCTAGTCACGGGCGGCCGGTATAGAACATCCGTTCGAGCGGCGTACTCTTCTATCAGAACACCAGTTCGGAAATCCAGGAATTCGGCGCGACACGCCGACAGCAGGTCGTACAGATGTTTGAAAATGGCCGATCTCACCTATACGGTCAGACCACACGCACCACGAGCCGACGAGGCATCCCAGCGCCGACCAGGGAGGGACGGACGTGACCGAGGACCGGGCCAGCCGGCAGAAGAACCCGCAGCCGAACGACGGGGCGGGTCCTCCGGCGACCCGTCGCCCCCGCACCGCCCGCAGCCGCACCGCCCCCGCGGCGGTGCGTCCGGTCACCCCGGTGGTGAGCAGCTTCCCCGACCCGGCGACCGTCGACCTGACCGCCCGGCAGCGGCGGATCCTGGAGTTCATCCGCAACTGGGTCGAGCGCCACGGCTACCCGCCGAGCGTGCGCGAGATCGGCGAGGCGGTCGGGCTGGTGTCCCCGTCCAGCGTCGCCTACCAGCTCAAGGAGCTGGAGAAGAAGGGCTTCCTGCGCCGCGACCCGAACCGTCCGCGCGCCGTCGACGTCCGCGCGCCGGGCGAGGCGGACGACGAGGCGGCCCGCGCGCAGCGGCCCGCCCCGGCGTACGTGCCGATGCTGGGCCGCATCGCCGCCGGTGGGCCGATCCTCGCCGAGCAGGCGGTGGAGGACATCTTCCCCCTCCCCCGCGAGCTGGTCGGCGAGGGCGAGGTCTTCATGCTCCAGGTCAAGGGCGACTCGATGCTCGACGCGGCGATCTGCGACGGCGACTGGGTGGTCGTCCGGCAGCAGCCGAACGCCGAGGTCGGCGACATCGTGGCCGCCATGCTCGACGGTGAGGCGACGGTGAAGACCTACCGGCGGCGGGACGGGCACGTCTGGCTGATGCCGCAGAACCCGGCCTTCGACCCGATCCCCGGTGACGACGCCACCATCATGGGCCGCGTGGTGGCGGTCCTGCGCCGCATCTGACCGACAGCAGCGAAAAGGGGTGACCGTCGCCGGTCACCCCTTTTCCGTGCCGTCTCAGTAGCGATCGCCGCGGTACTCCCGGCCACCGCCGGACACCGGGCCGTACCGGCCCTGGTCGTCGTAACCGTCGCGACGCCCGCCACGCGGCTCCTGTCCGCGGCGCGGCGGCTCGGCCCGGCCGCCCTCTGCGCGCGGCCCGCCGCCGTTCGGCTGGCCGCGGTATCCGGCCCCGCCCGGGCCGCCGCCGTAGCCGCCACCCGGGCCGCCACGACCGGGACCGCCCTGGCCTGCGCCCGGTCCGCCCTGGCCTCCGCCGCCGTAGACGCCGCCTCCGCGCCCTCCGCCGCCGGCCGGGGCTCCGCCGCCGCCGTAGACGCCGCCGCCCTGCGGACGGCCCGCGCCCGGAGGACGGCCACCGCCCTGGCCGCGACCGCCGTCCTGAGGGCCGCCACCGTACACGCCGCCGCCTTGCCGGCCACCGCCGTAGACACCGCCGGACGCCGGGCGGTCACCGTTGGCCGCGCCGCCGTAGACGCCACCCTGACCGCCGCCGTAGACACCGCCGCGCGGGGCGTCCGGCCGTTCGCCCGACGGGAAGCCGTTGTTCACCGGGAACTCGCCGCTGTGCTCGGGCTCGTCGGCCGGCGCCCGGGGCGCCGGCTTGCGCCGCGCCCGCAGGATGCCGAAGACGCCCGCGCCGACCAGGAGCGCGCCGAGCACTCCGACCGCCGCGATCAGGTACGTGATCTCGTCGAGCGAGAGCCCTTCGAGCCAGGACTTCTCGGCGGACGCCTTGGTCTCGGCCTTGCCGCCGTTCGGCAGCGCCTCGGCGCCGGTGGTCGACGGGGTGTAGCTGAGGATGTCGATCGGATCCGACTCGTCGAGCGTGCCGCCGTCGGAGACGGTGACGAACAACTTGCCGTCCGGCGTGTAGGAGATCGCCTCGCCGAACGGGTCGGCCAGCGGGGTGACCCGGGGCTTGCCGGTGGTGATCGCCTTGACGACGTCGCCGCCGGCCACGTCGAACTCGAACGCATCGGCGTACGTGCGCAGCACGACCTTGCTGCCGTCGGCCGAGCGGGCGGCGCCGGTGATCAGCGCCCGCCCGGGCGAGCCGAGCTTGTTCTCGGTGTTCGTCTTCGGGAGCGTGACCTCGCCGACCTTCTTCATCGGGATCGGCTCGGTGTCACCGCTCGCCTTCAGCTTCACCGTCGGGGTGAAGATCTCCGACTTGCCGGAGAGGTCCTTGGTGATCACCAGCGGCATGTTGTCGTCGCCGACGAGCAGGGCCTCCGCGTCGTGCGGCTCCTTGCCCGGGTAGCTGAGCCGGTGCAGCACCGGCTGCTTCGAGCCGCTCAGCGGCATCGTCCAGACCGCTACCCGCTCCCGGCGCGTCTTCTTCTCCACGTTGTCGCCGGTGTCGGCGATCCAGAGGGTCTTGCGGTCCGGGCTGAGCGCGAGGTCCTCGGTGTCGAGCGGCCCGTCACCGGAGTAACGGACCTCCTTGTCGACCTTGCACTTGGTGTCCAGGTAGAAGACCCGCTTGCGGCTGGGGTCGTCCGAGCCGTCGTTGATCACGACGTACCCGTTGCTGGTGGCCACCAGACCGGACAGCTCGCGGAGGCGATTGTCCTCGACAGTGCACTTCTTCTTGGGAGCCGCGGCCAGCACGGGGGCCGCGGCGGGAGCCGCCGGGGCCGGCCCGGCCGGCGCCACGACCGCGCCGACCAGGCCGAGCGCGAGCGTGACCGAGGAGACAACGTGCCGCATGACGCTCAGTGTCGCACGGCGCGGGTTTCCGGCGGGTGACGCCGGACGGCTCACCGCCCGGCGCCCACCCGCTCGTCGCTGGTCAGCCGGTCACCCGCCCGGTACGGCGCGAGTTCCGCGGCCAGACCCTCGCTGACCCGCACGTGCACCAGCGTGCCCTCGGGCAGGTGCGCGGTGCTGAGCACCTCACCCTGCCGGTGTACGCGGGAGACCAGGTCGCCCCGGTCGTACGGGAGCACCGCGCGTACCTCGACCGCAGGCCGGGGCAGCCGCCGCTCGACGGCCTCGCGCATCTCGTCGATCCCGCGCCCGCTGTGGGCGGAGACGAAGACCGCGTCCGGCCAGAGCCGCTTGAGCCGCAGCATCGTCTCCTCGTCGGTGGCGTCGGTCTTGTTCACCACCAGGAGTTCCGGCAGCCGGTCGGCGCCCACCTCGGCGAGCACCTCGCGTACCGCCCGGACCTGCTCCTCCGGGTCCGGGTGGGTGCCGTCGACCACGTGCACGACCAGGTCGGCGTCGGCGACCTCCTCCAGCGTCGAGCGGAACGCCTCGACGATCTGGTGCGGCAGGTGCCGGACGAACCCGACCGTGTCGGACAGCGTGTAGAGCCGGCCGTCGGACGTGGTGGCCCGGCGGGTGGTCGGGTCCAGCGTGGCGAACAGCGCGTTCTCCACCAGCACACCCGCCCCGGTCAGGCGGTTGAGCAGGCTGGACTTGCCGGCGTTGGTGTAGCCGGCGATGGCCACCGCGGGAACCGCGTTACGGGTACGCCGGGCGCGCTTGGTCTGGCGTACCGTCGCCATGCTCTTGATCTCGCGGCGCAGCCGCGCGATGCGGTGGCGGATGCGCCGCCGGTCGGTCTCCAGCTTGGTCTCACCGGGACCGCGCAGACCCACGCCGCCGCCGGCGCCACCGCCGCGGCCGCTACCACCGGTCTGCCGGGACAGCGTCTCGCCCCAGCCGCGCAGGCGCGGCAGCAGGTATTCGAGCTGGGCCAGCTCGACCTGCGCCTTGCCCTCCTTGCTCTTGGCGTGCTGGGCGAAGATGTCGAGGATCAGGGCGGTCCGGTCGACCACCTTGACCTTGGTGCGCTGCTCCAGGTTGCGCAGCTGCGACGGCGACAGCTCACCGTCACAGATGATCGTGTCGGCGCCGGTGGACAGCACTACCGCGCCCAGGTCGTCGACCTTGCCCCGGCCGATGTAGGTGGCCGGGTCGGGCCGGTGACGACGCTGGATCAGCCCTTCGAGCACCTGCGAACCGGCCGTCTCGGCCAGCGCCGCCAGCTCGGTGAGGCTGTTGTCGGCGTCGGACTGGGTGCCCTCGGTCCAGACCCCCACGAGGACGACCCGCTCCAGCCGGAGCTGACGGTATTCGACCTCGGTGATGTCTGTGAGTTCGGTGGAGAGGCCGGGGACCCGCCGCAGCGCCTGCCGCTCCGACAGCTCGTACTCGCCGGTGGTGGCGTCGAACTCGTCGTCGGTGTAGGGATGGAAGGTCTCCTGCTCGCGCAAATGCGTCTCCTGTCCGTTTTGGGCAACGCCGAGAATTTTCGGCGCGTGACAGCAATCCTGACATGTGACAACGCCGGACGCACCTGTGTTATGCCCGTGACGCTACCGACGGGTAGCGGGGGCGGATGCCGGGCGACCTGGGCGGGCGAGTAGAAATGCCAGTCGAGCCGCTCAGCGCCGACGGAGGAGTTTCTCGTGGCCAACACCCGACTGCCGAGTGCCGGATTCTCCATCACCATCCGGATCGCGGTACCCGCCGACGCCTCCTCCATCGGCCGGCTCACCACCGCCGCCGGTGAGGCCGGGGCCATCGTCACCGCGCTGGACGTGGTCGACTCCGACCCCGCGCACGTGATCGTCGACCTCACCTGCGACACCGCCGACGCCGGCCACGCCGACCAGGTCGTCGACGCGCTCACCGCGCTCGACGGGGTGGACGTCCGCAAGGTCTCCGACCGCACCTTCCTGCTGCACCTCGGCGGCAAGATCGAGGTCACCCCGAAGGTCGCGCTGCGCACCCGCGACGAGCTGTCCCGCGCGTACACCCCGGGTGTGGCCCGGGTCTGCATGGCGATCGCGGAGAACCCGGCCGACGCGCGCCGGCTCACCATCAAGCGCAACACCGTCGCCGTGGTCAGCGACGGCACCGCGGTGCTCGGCCTGGGCAACCTCGGCCCGGCCGCGTCGCTGCCGGTGATGGAGGGCAAGGCGGCGCTGTTCAAGCGCTTCGGCGGGGTGGACGCCTGGCCGGTCGTGCTGGACACCCAGGACACCGACGAGATCGTGGCGATCGTCAAGGCGATCGCGCCCGCGTACGGGGGCATCAACCTGGAGGACATCGCCGCGCCGCGCTGCTTCGAGATCGAGGCCCGGCTGCGCGAGGCCCTGGACATCCCGGTCTTCCACGACGACCAGCACGGCACCGCGATCTGCGTGCTGGCCGCGCTGACGAACGCGTTGCGCGTCGTGGGCAAGCAGCTCGCGGACGTCCGGGTCGTGGTCTCCGGCGCCGGCGCGGCCGGCACCGCGATCATGAAGCTGCTGCTGCGCCAGGGCGTGGGCGACATCATCGCGTACGACCGCCAGGGCGCCCTGCACCGCGGACTGCCGGACCTCAACCCGGCCTGGCAGTGGCTGGCCGAGAACACCAACAAGGAGAACTACTCCGGCGACCTGGCCGGGGCGGTACGCGGCGCGGACGTGTTCATCGGCGTGAGCGCGCCGAACCTGCTCACCGGCGAGGACGTCGCCGCGATGGCGAAGGACTCGATCGTCTTCGCGCTCGCCAACCCCGACCCGGAGGTGGACCCGCGGGAGGCGCGCAAGTACGCCGCGGTGGTCGCCACCGGCCGCTCGGACCAGCCGAACCAGATCAACAACGTGCTCGCCTTCCCCGGCGTGTTCCGCGGCATGCTCGACGCGCACGCCGAGGAGTTCACCGAGGAGATGGCGCTCGCCGCTGCGCGGGCCATCGCGGACGTGGTCGGCGAAGACAAGATCAACCCGACGGTGATCGTGCCGAGCGTCTTCGACTCCCGGGTCGCCCCGGCCGTGGCCGCCGCGGTACGGGCCGCCGCGCAGAACCCGGCCGCGACGCCGGCCCCGGCGGCCGACCCGGGCCCGGCCGACCTCCCCGAGATCGCCGCCAACGCCAGCGCCACCCCCTGACTCACCGCAGCTTGATCGACTCCACTTCCCCGAAGTGGCGGCATCAGAGGCTCCGCGATATGACCACTTCGCCGAGCTGGTGTTGAGCACGCTGGGCGATCGTGCGCCGGCGGAAGCGGGGGCCACGGCTGCCAGGGTCGCCGACACCACTCACCATGCGCGGGTTGACCAAGGAGTTCGCGTCACTTTGAACGCCGTTCCCGGACGCGAACTCCTTGATCACCGCCGAGGTGGCCAGGAGGGCTGCGGTGGTCAGGCCCACGGCCAGGATTGTGGAGCGCAGCCATGGGTGCCAGTCGGCGGTGCGGCCGAGCAGGTGCCAGGACCACCAGGCGGTGACCGCCAGCGTGCCGGCCAGGACCAGCGTGGCGACGAGCGCCCGCCGCCGGCCCGGAGCCGCGACGACCGAGGCACCCGCGACGACCGGCGCATCCGCCACAGCGGGAACCGGAGCCGCCGCGACTGCCTCGACCGGCGCCGAGCGGGCGCGCCACAGCAGCGTGACGCCGATGCCGGCCAGCGCGCCGACCGCCGGGGCCAGGGCGACCGTGTAGTACGCGTGGAAGATCCCGGACATGAAGCTGAAGATCAGTCCGGTGACCAGCAGCCAGCCGCCCCACAGCAGCAGACCGGCCCGGGTGCGGTCGGTACGCGGTGCCCGCCCGGCCAGCCACAGCCCCGCGACCAGCAGGATCAGCGCGGCCGGCAGCAGCCAGGAGATCTGCCCGCCGACCTCGGTGTCGAACATCCGCAGCAGACCGGTCTGACCGGAGAACGGCCCGCCGCCTCCCCCACCGGGCCGGCCGCCACCGCCGCCCACGCTGCCCACCTCGTCGCCGGTGATGCGGCCCAGCCCGTTGTAGCCGAGCGTCAGCTCCAGGATGCTGTTGTTCTGCGAGCCGCCGATGTACGGGCGGGCGCTCGCCGGCGCCAGCTCGACGATCGCCACCCACCAGCCGGCGGAGACGACCACCGCGAGCCCGGCCAGCAGGAGCTGCCGGATCCGCCGTCCGAGTCCGGTCGGCGCGGCTAGCAGGTAGACCCCGGCGAAGACCGGGATCACCAGGAACGCCTGGAGCATCTTGGTGAGGAAGCCGAAGCCGACGAGCACGCCGGTCAGCACGATCCACCGCGTGCTCGCCGTCTCGACCGCGCGCACCGTGGCGTACGCGGCGGCGACGAGCAGGAACACCAGCAGCGCGTCCGGGTTGTTGAACCGGAACATCAGCGTCGCCACCGGGGTGAGCGCGAGCACCGCGCCGGCGAGCAGGCCGGCGGCCGGGCCGTACCAGCGGCGGACGGTCGCGTACAGCACGCCGACGGAGGCGACGCCGAGCAGCGCCTGCGGCACCAGGATCGACCAGCCGCTCAGGCCGAAGATGCGCACGGAGAGCGCCATCAGCCACAGCGAGGCGGGGGTCTTGTCCACTGTGATCGAGTTGGCCGCGTCCGAGGAGCCGTAGAAGAACGCCGTCCAGCTCTGCGACCCGGCCTGCACGGCGGCGGAGTAGAACGCGTTGGCCCAGCCGGAGGCGCCCAGGCCCCACAGGTACAGCAGCGCGGTCGCGACCAGCAGGCCGGCCAGGGCCGGCCGGGCCCAGCGCGGATCGCGGCCGGTGCGGGTCTCCTCAGGTACGGGCGCGGGGGCCGGCTCGGTGCCGGGTGGACCGGCCGTGGGCACGGTCGGCGGGCTGTCGGTTCGGTTCATGCCGGCAAGACTCGGCGGGCCCGCTGGCCCGCTCCCGTGAGCGGCCTATGCGTCGGCTGTGGATCCCGGCAGCCAGACCGTGAACGCGGTGTGGCCGGGCCGGCTGACCACGTCGACCCGCCCGTGGTGCGCCTCCACCACGGCGGCGACGATGGCCAAGCCCAGGCCCGTGCTGCCCTGCGCGCGGGAGCGGGAGGTGTCGCCGCGCGCGAACCGCTCGAAGACCTCCGGCTGCAACTGCTCCGGGATGCCCGGCCCGTCGTCGGTGACGCGTAGTTCGACGCCGCCGGGCGCGGGCGCGAGCCGGACCGTGACTGTGGTGCCGGCCGGGGTGTGCACCCGCGCGTTCGCCAGCAGGTTCGCCAGCACCTGGTGCAGCCGGTGGGCGTCGCCGGTGACGGTGAGCGGCTCGTCGGGCAGGTCGAGTTGCCAGCGGTGGTCGGGCCCGGCGACGTGCGCGTCACTGACCGCGTTCACGGCCATGGCGGTCAGGTCGACCGGCTCGGCGGCGAGCGGCCGGCCGGAGTCCAGCCGGGCCAGCAGCAGCAGGTCGTCGACGAGGCTCGTCATCCGGGTGCTCTCCGACTCGACGCGGCGCAGCGCGTGCGCCACGTCGGGCGGCACCTCCTGGCGGCCCCGGCGGGCCACCTCGGCGTACCCGCGGATGGCAGCGAGGGGGGTGCGCAGCTCGTGGCTGGCGTCGGCGACGAACTGGCGTACCCGGGTCTCGCTGGCCTGCCGGGCGACGAGCGCGGCGGCGACGTGGCCGAGCATCCGGTTGAGCGCGCCGCCGACCTGCCCGACCTCGGTGCGGGGGTCGGTGTCGGCGGCCGGCACCCGCACGGACAGGGCGACCTCGCCGCGGTCGAGCGGCAGTTCGGTGACCCGGGCGGCGGTGGCGGCGACGCGGTTGAGCGGCCGCAGCGTCACCCGGACGATGAGCAGACCGAGGGCGCCGGCGATGACCAGGCCGGCGCCGATCACCCCGGCCTGCGCGACGAGCATCCACATGACGGTGTCGTCGACCTGGGCCAGCGGGATCGCGAGGACCAGCACGTCGCCGTCGCCGCGCGGCGACGGGAGCGCGATCGCGCGGTAGTCGCCCCGGTCGCCGACGACGGCTGTGTGCGGGCGGTCGCCGACGGGTACGCGGGCCAGCGCGGTCAGGTCGGCGGCGGGCACCTCCTCGCTGTCGCCGTTTCCGGACCGGACCCGGCCGACGGGTTCGGCGGCGGCGGGCACCCGGACGGCGATCGAGCCCGGCGGGAAGCCGCCAGGGGGGTCCGGCGCCACCTCGTCGGAGTCCGGCGGGGTGGGCCGCTGGTCCGGTCGCGGCGGGTCGACGCCGCGGCGGGCCCAGCGTTCGAAGTCGGCGGGCCGCCGGTCGCCGAAGGTGAGCTGGTTGTCGATCTGGTCGATCAGGAAGTGTCGCAGCGCGACTGTGGTCAGGCCGCCGATGCCGATGCTCACCAGCGCGAGCAGCGCCACCACGGAGAGCACCAGGCGGCGGCGCAGCGACCAGCCGGCCAGGCGGCGGCGCAGCCGGCCGCCCCTGTCACTCGGCGGGTTTGAGGACATAGCCCGCCCCGCGCAGCGTATGGATCATGGGCGCGCGGCCCGCGTCGATCTTCTTGCGCAGGTACGAGATGTACAGCTCGACCACGTTGGCCTGGCCGCCGAAGTCGTAGTTCCACACCCGGTCGAGGATCTGCGCCTTGCTGAGCACCCGGCGCGGGTTGCGCATGAGGTAGCGCAGCAGCTCGAACTCGGTGGCGGTGAGCGTGATCAGGTCGTCGCCGCGGCGTACCTCGTGGCTGTCCTCGTCGAGGGTGAGGTCGCCGACGGTGAGCACCGCCTCCTGGCGGGCGGCGACCGCGAAGCCGGAACGGCGCAGCAGCGCGCGCAGCCGGGCGATCACCTCCTCCAGGCTGAACGGCTTGGTGACGTAGTCGTCGCCGCCGACCGTGAGCCCGGCGACGCGTTCCTCCACCGCGTCGCGGGCGGTCAGGAACAGCACCGGCACGCTCGGGAACTGCTCGCGCAGGCGGCGCAGCACCTGGAAGCCGTCCAGGTCGGGCAGCATCACGTCGAGCACCACGGCGTCCGGGCGGAACTGGCGGGCGGTGGTGACAGCCGCCATGCCGCTGCTGGCGGTGGCGACCTGCCAGCCCTCGTACCGCAGCGCCATCGAGAGCAGGTCGGTGAGTGTCGGCTCGTCGTCGACGACGAGCACCCGCACCGGTTCGCCGTCCGGTCGGCGCAGCTCGATGCGACCCTGCGCGGACTGCGCGTTCATGACCATGCCCCCATCGTGGGCGGACCCGCTGTCGGCGGGCTGTCCCGATCCTGTGTACCAGCTGTGCGCGCCGCGCGGCGGCGATCCGGGCAGGTCGACGGGGTCTTCCGCACCGGGGCTACCCGGTGGTAACTTCCCGGCATGTCCATCGATGGTCGTTTTTCCGGCCGGTTGGCCGGCAAGGTGGTGCTGGTGACCGGCGCGGCCCGGGGCATCGGCGAGCACACCGCCCGCCTCGCCGCGGCGCGCGGCGCCCGGTTGTCCCTCGTCGGGCTGGAACCCGACCGGCTCGCCGCGCTCGCCGCCGAGCTGGGCCCGGGGCACGCATGGTTCGCCGCCGACGTCACCGACCAGAACGCCCTCGCCGCGGCGGTGGACGGGACACTCGCGACGCTGGGCGGGATCGACGCGGTGATGGCGAACGCCGGGGTGGCCAACCGCGGCACGATCGCCGTCGGCGACGTCGAGGCACTGGTGCGTACCGTCGAGGTCAACCTGATCGGGGTGATGCGCACCGCGGCGGCGACCGTTCCCGCGCTCGTCGACCGGGGTGGCTACCTGCTGATCGTCTCCTCGGCCGCGGCGTTCGCCGCACTGCCCGGCATGGCCGCCTACTGCGCCTCCAAGGCCGGCGTCGAGCAGTTCGGCAACGCGGTCCGCCTCGAACTGGCGCACCGGGGCGTGGCGGTGGGCACCGCCCATCCGTCGTGGGTGGACACCGACCTGGTCCGCGAGGCGCGCGCCGACCTGCCGGCCTTCTCCACGGCGCTGGCGAAGCTGCCCTGGCCGCTGCGGCGCACCACCACTGTGGCCGAGTGCGCCGAGGCGTTCGTCCGGGCGATCGAGCGCCGCAGCCGCCGGGTGTACGTGCCGCGCGCCGTCGCCGGCGTGCAGGCGATGCGATCGGTGCTGGTCAGCCCGCTGGCCGACCGGCTGGTGGGCCGCACCGCCCGCGCCACCGTCCCGCTGATCGAGGAGCAGTCCCGGGCGCTGGGCCGGGGCTTCGGTGCGAGCACGCCGCAGGGGCGGCCGTGACCACGGCGGTGGAGGTCGTCTACGAGCGGCGCGGCGCCGGGCCCGCGCTGGTGCTGCTGCACGGCATCGGTCACCACTGGGCCGCCTGGCGGCCGGTGCTGGACCGCCTCGCCGAGGCGCACGACGTGATAGCCGTCGACCTGCCCGGCTTCGGCCGCTCCCCGGTGCCCGCCGCCGGGCTGCCCGCCGACATGCCCGGCCTCGCCGTGGCCATGGTCGAGCTGTTCGCCGCGTTCGGGCTGGAACGCCCGCACGTCGCGGGCAACAGCCTGGGCGGCGCGATCGCCCTCGAACTGGCCGCGATCGGCGCGGTCTCCTCGGCCACTGCGCTGTCGCCGGCCGGGTTCTGCAGCGCGCGCGAACTGCGCTGGGCGCTGACCGTGCTCTCCCTGCACCGCAACGCGGCCCGGCTGCCCGAACCGGTGCTGCGCCGTCTGTTCGCCACGCCCGCGCTGCGGATGCTGGCGATGGGCATGATCCTGGCCCGGCCCAACCGGATGGCGCTCGACGACGCGGTCGCCGACGCCCGCGCGCTGCGCCAGGCGCGGGCGTTCCGCGCCGTCGCGCGCGCCGGAAGGGGGTACGCCTACGCGGGCGCCCCGACCGTGCCGGTCACAGTCGCGTGGGGTACGCGGGACCGGATCCTGCCGTACCGGCAGGCGGCGCTGGCGCGTACCCGGCTGCCCACCGCGCGGCACCTGGACCTGCCCGGCTGCGGGCACGTGCCGATGCACGACGACCCCGAGCTGGTCGCCTCGGTCATCCTCGGCACCACAGGCGTCCGGCCGGCCTGACGCGCCGCGTCCGGCCGCTGCGAGACGACCTCACTCGGTCGCGCCGAACGGGAACGTGTGCACGTACCGCATCGTCCAGCCGCCGGGCGACGCGTGGTCGTCGCGCTCGTAGAGGTGGTCGGCCACCCCCTCGGCCGGTTCCTCCGGATGACGCAGCACCCACCGGGGCGGCGGCGCGCCGTCCGGCCCGGCGGGCAGGTCCCGGGTCAGCTCGTCGGCCGGCCCGCCGACGAACCGCACGCGCACCACGGCCACCGCTGCCCTCCGTCCGTCGACGCCCTCGCCGCGAAGCTACCCCGCCGCGGCGCCGCCCCTCGGCGGTTTGCACAGCTCCGGGGCCGGGTAGCGGGACCGGAGGGCACCGGACGAGGCGAGGAGTGGCGATGAGGACGCTGGGCGGGCGGTACGAGCTCGAACAGCGAGCCGGCCTGGGTGGCATGTCGGAGGTGTGGCGCGCGCACGACCGCGTGCTGGACCGGACCGTCGCGGTGAAGCTCATCTCGCCCGCACTGGACGGCGACGCCGGATCGGTGGACCGGATCCGGGCCGAGGCACGCTCGGCGGCGCGGCTGGTGCACCCGAACGTCGCCAGCGTGCACGACTTCGGCACCGCGACACTGCCGGACGGACGCCCGGTGCCGTACATCGTGATGGAGCTGGCCGAGGGCGAGACGCTCGCCGCGCACCTGCGCAACGGGCCGCTGGACTGGCGCATCGCGGTACGGGTCTGCGCCGAGGTGTGCGCCGCGCTCGCCGCCGCGCACGCGCACGACATCGTGCACCGGGACGTCAAGCCCGCGAACGTGATCCTCACCCCGTGCGGGGTGAAGGTGCTCGACTTCGGCATCGCCACTCCGGCCGGCGCACCGGACCACACTCCGGACGGCGTCGTCGTGGGCACCCCGGCGTACCTGGCGCCGGAGCAGCTCGACCGCCGGCCGGCCACCCCGGCCGCCGACATGTACGCGCTGGGCGTGCTGCTGTACTACTGCCTCACCGGTGAACTGCCGTACGAGGCCGGCACCACCACCCAGCTGCTCGGGTCGCGCCGCCGCCGGCCGCCCCGCCCGCTGCCCGAGGTTCCCGGCCTGCCGGGCGAGGTGGCCGAGCTCGTCCGCCGCTGCCTCGACGCCGACCCGTGCGCCCGGCCGACCAGCCCGATGGCCGCGCTGCTGCTGGCCGAGGCCGTGGACGCCCGGGTCTACGTGCCGATGACCGCGATGCTGCCCCGGCAGCGCGCGCCGCAGGTGTCGCCGTGGACCAGCCGGGCCGCCGCCGAGGCCACCGAGGCGATGGCCGTCGACGCCGCGCCCGGCGGCCGGATCGGCTGAGCGCTCCTACTGCCTGCTCGGGCGCGGTTTCGCCGGTCGGGGTCCGGGAACGCGGTCCGGTGAGTGACGGGAGGAACGCGATGCCGGATCCGAGTTCCTGGCTGGCCGAGACGGCCACGGCGACCGCGGCGGGCGGTCACGTACGCACCGACGACGGCGGGCTCTCCTCCGCCCTGGCGTCCCCGCTGGCGCCGCACTGCACCGGCCTGACGCCGGAACAGCTCCTGGCCGCGGCGTTCGCCTCCTGCCTGCACCACGCGGCGGTGGAGGCGGCCGGGGAGATCACCGACGAGGCGCACACCGTGCAGGTGACCGCCGAGGCGAAGCTGGGCCGCGACGACGACGGCCGCTACCGGGCCGAGGTGCACGCCGAGATCTCCTCGGCGGGACTGACCCGGGACCAGCTGGCCGACCTGGTCGCGTACGCCGATCGGCTCTGGCCCTTCTCCAGCGGAGATCCGAGCCGGCACCGCCTCACCGTGACCCCGGCGGAGAACGGCCGGCACTGAGAGGTCACCAGCGGAAGCCGGCGGTGACCGCGCGGTGGTCGCTGTCCGGGGTGTGCAGCACCCCGGCGGCGGTCGGCGTCAGTCCCCGGTAGAGGACGTGGTCCGGGCGGGTGACCGGCAGCCCGGCCGGCCAGGTGAACCCGAATCCCTGCCCGGCCTCGGCCTGCGCGTTGCCGAGCAGCCGGGTCAGCGGGTCGAAGACCCGGTCGGTGGTGGCGGTGTTCAGGTCGCCGAGCACCACCAGCCGGTCGGCCGGGTCGGCACGCACGGCGTCGGCGAGCGCGGCGACGGTCTGGTCCCGGGTGGCGGTGTGCCCGGCCCGCGCGGAGCCGAGGTGGACCACGTACACGGCCAGGTCGCCCTGAGGCGCGGCGACCACGGCCCGCAGCGCGCGGTCCCAGCCCAGCCCGGTGTCGACGCCGTGCGCCTCGCGGATCGGCCACCGGCTCCACAGCGCGACAGTCGACACCACCGCCCGGTGCGGGTAGCGCTCGGCCAGCACGGACGCCACCCGGTCGCCGTCGGCGACCTCCTGGAGCCCGATCAGGTCCGGGGCGTCGCCGGTGAGCGCGCCGACGGTGGCGGCCGGGTCGGGGTTGCCCACGCGCAGGTTCTGGCTGACCACGCGGACCGCGGCGCCGTCCGCGCCGGCGGCCGGGGGCAGCCACGCGCGGCCGTAGAGCCCGGCCCAGACCAGGGCCGGCAGCAGCACCGCCAGCAGCGCCGGCCGGGAGCGGCGCAGCAGCGCCGCGAGCGCGAGCAGCGGTACGGCGATTCCGAGCAGCGGGGTGACGCTGTCCACCAGGCTGCCCAGGCCGTGCACGTTCGGCACCAGCCGGTGCCCGGCCAGCAGCAGCGTGAGCAGCACGGCGCAGACGATGACGACGGCGCCGCGCCGGCTGCGGGGGCCGGGCGGGCGCTCGTCGACCATCCGCTGCGTCACCGTCGGAATCGTATCGAGCGCCCGGGTCGCCGCGCGGCGGCGTCGCCATGATCCACGGTCCCCGCACCGTGAGCCGCCGGATCGCGAGGAGTCGATCCCGGCGGGTCGGCGGACCGCCGCCGGGCGAGAGACGGCCGACCAGGGCACCCTCGGCCGAACGGTGGAGCCGGGCGTCGGCCGCCGCCGGGTCGGCTCGGCGTCCGCTTCGCACCACCGAAACCGACATAGGCATTGTTCCGGGTACGCGCGGTTAGCGGTTTTCATGATCCGCCACCCCTGATGTCGCCCGCGAATCCGGCAGATTGTGGCGCATGCCACCAATCACCCCGATGGCAAAGGGCCGGAAGCTTTCTAGCCTCGGCGGGTGCACCCCGACGACCCCGATCATCAGCCGTTGCCCGCCAACCGCCCGGTTCGCCGAACGATTGACCCGGCATCAGCCGAACGGAGGGTGGGGCGTCACCGCGCCCCGGAACCGCCACGACGCGGCCCGGCCCGGTCCGTGCCCGGCCGGATCGCGGTGGCCACCGGCGTCACCTGCTGCCTCGGCCTGATCGGCGTGGCGGGCGTCGGCGAGACCGGCCCGGCGCACCTGGAGGTACGCGAGGCGGTCGCCGACCGGGCCGCCGCCGACCAGCGCGCCTCCCGCGACTTCACCCGGGTCGCGCCACCGGCCGCCGCGGCCCTGCCGCCGCCGGCTCCCACGCCCGGCGCCACGGCGACGAAGAAGCCGCCGCGCAAGCCCGTGCTGCCCGAGCGCCCCCGTCCGGTCGCCGGCCTGGACCAACGGCAGATGGACAACGCCAAGGCCATCGTCGACGTGGGGCGGGAGATGAAGATGCCCCGCCGGGCACTGGTCGTCGCAGTCGCCACCGCCATGCAGGAGAGCAACCTCTACAACCTGGCCAGCGACGTGGTGCCGCAGTCCTTCGACCACCCGCACCAGGGCAGCGGCTCCGACCACGACTCGGTCGGGCTGTTCCAGCAGCGGCCCAGCAGCGGCTGGGGCACCGTCGCCCAGCTCATGCGGCCGGCGTACGCGGCCCGGGCCTTCTACGCCGCGCTGCGCGAGGTGCCGGGCTGGGAGGACATGAGCGTCACCGCCGCCGCCCAGGCGGTGCAGGTGTCCGCCTACCCCGACGCGTACGCCCGGCACGAGAAGCGCGCCACGACCGTGGTGGCGGCGCTGGTCTGACCCGGCGCCGGTCAGGCGGAGCTGCGCCCGGCAACACCGGGCCGTACGCTCGCCGCGGCGGTGGGGGTGTCCACCGCCACCCGCTCGCCCCGCGCCCCGGCCAGGATCTCGTCGACCCGGGACTCCCGGCGGCGGCGCGCCAGCAGGGCCGCCTCGAACTCGCGGCGCGCCCGCACGGCCTCGGCGTACGCCTCCTCCCGCAACCGGCGGGCCTCCTCACGTGCGGCCTCCAGCTCGGCGCGAGCCTGCGCCAGCAGCTCGGCGGCCTCCCGTTCGGCGACGGACGGGTGGGACGCGGCCGGCTCGACCGGCGCGGTACGGCGATGCAGGAAGTCGCACAGGTGCACGGCGTCCGACCGGATCTGGTCCCACTCCCGGCCGGCCCCGGCGGCGCCCTCCGCTCGCGCCGCCAGCCGACCCAGCCGCAGGCTCAGCTCGTCCAGACAGGCGTCGACCTGCCGCCTGTCGTAGCCGGTCTCCACCACCGAGAACCTCATGCGTCGCCCCCCAGGCAGCCGGTGCGCGTCCCCACCTGCCGATCCTGCGGTCCCCGCGCTCCCGGGCGCGGCCGTTCCCACAAAATGTTCAGGATGCGGAGGCCCGGACTTCCCGCCCCTACGGGTGCTTCGGGAGCACGACCACCCGTCCGAAGAACTCGTCGATCCGGCGTACCACGTCGTTGAAGTCGTCCAGGTCGATCGGCTTCGTCACATACGCGTTGGCCTGGAGCGTGTAGCTGCTGACCACGTCGGTGTCGGCGTTGGAGGTGGTGAGCACGACGATCGGGATGGTCCGCAGGCTCTCGTCACCCTTGACCTCGCCGAGCACCTGCCGCCCGTCCATCCGGGGCATGTTCAGGTCGAGCAGGATCACGTCGGGGCGCTGCGCCTCGGTGTGCCGGCCCTCGCGGCGGAGGAACTCCATCGCCTCCTGGCCGTCGGCGACCACGTCGATGACCTTGTCGACGTCGGAGTCGGCCAGCGCCTCCTCGATCATCAGGACGTCACCCGGGTCGTCGTCCACCACCAGGATGCGAACGGGGCTGGGGCTGGTCTGACCCATCGGTTTACCTGCTTCGTGGTGAGGAGGGCGTCCGGCCGCACGGCCGGCTGCTGGCGGGGAAATGTACCGGATCAGGAGGCGGCCGGCGCGGTCGGGTCGGCGGTGTCGAGGCCGCGGTGGAGCACCTCGGCCAGCCCGGTCACCTGGAGCACCCGGGCCACCCGGCCGGTCGCCCCGGTGAGCCGCAGCCAGCCGCCGTCGGCGGCGACGATGTTGTCCCCCCGGACGAAGGCCGCGATGCCGGTGGAGTCGCAGAACGTCAGTTCGGTGAGGTCGAGCAGCAACTCGCGGTGCCCCTCCGCCACCACCCGGTCGATCGCCGAGCTCAGCTCTCCGGCCGTGCCGAGGTCGAGCTCGCCGGCCAGCCGGAGGCAGACGCCGCCCTCGTCCCGCTGGGCGTACGTGACGGTGAACGTCACAGTGGCCCCTCTCGCTCCCACCGCAGGCGAACCCTTGCAGTGGTGCAAGTATATGCGACGGCCGCCCCGCCGCCCGTCAGCGGCCCGCCGCCGACAAC
>NZ_LEKG01000324.1:0-3429 GCF_001029515.1 Micromonospora sp. RV43
GGACTTGTAGGTGACGTATCCGGCCAGGGCGAGGAAGCTGACGGCGATCAGCTGCAGCGCCGGTCGTTGTCGGGCGCGGGGTCCGGCGCGTAGCTGCCAGATGACGACGGCGGCGGCGAAGACCTCGATGACCGAGTCGATGCCGAAGCCGAGGAGTGCGATGGAGCCGGCGGCCAGGCCGGCGGTGACGGCGATGGCTCCTTCGATGATGTCCCAGACGACGATGAGCCAGGCGAGGCGCTGCCCCCGTCGGCGCAGCGCCTCCTCCCGGCCGGTCATCCGACGCTCACCGTCTCAGGGGCTGGTGCGGTGTCGGCGTCGGTAGTGGTGGTCAGCGGCTGTAGGGCGCGAGCCCGGCCGGCGCGGACACCGTTGGCGATGATGATCACCTCGGCGATCTCGTGCACGAGGACGACGGCGGCCAAGCCGAGCACCCCGAGCAGGGCCAAGGGCATCAGGCCGACGACGACGGCGAGGGACAGGCCGACGTTCTGCAGCATGATCGACCGTGCCCGGCGGGCGTGGTCGAGGGCCTGGGGCAGGTGGCGCAGGTCCTCGCCCATGAGCGCGACATCGGCCGTTTCGATGGCCACGTCGGTGCCCATGGCGCCCATCGCGACGCCGAGGTCGGCGGTGGCCAGGGCGGGCGCGTCATTGACACCGTCACCGACCATCGCCGTGGGCCGCTGATCGCGGAGTTGCGCCACGATGCGGGCCTTGTCTTCTGGGCGCAGGTCGGCGTGCACCTCGGTGATGCCGGCCTGTTCCGCGAGGGCGGTGGCGGTGGCGTGGTTGTCGCCGGTGAGCATGGAGACGTGGTAGCCGCTGCGGCGTAGCCGGTCAATCACCTCGACGGCTTCCGGTCGAAGCTCGTCGCGCACGGCGATCGCGCCGATCAGTCGGCCGCCGTCCTCGACGAGGACGGCGGTGGCGCCGGCCTGCTGCATGCCGGTGATGGTGTCGGCGAGCTCTCCCGGGTTTAGCCAGCCGGGTCGGCCGAGCCGGACGGTCCGGCCGTCGACGACGCCGGTGAGGCCGGCGCCGGTGATGGCTTCGACGTCGGTGGCCGGTCGGGGGGTGTCGACGGCGGCGAGGATCGCCCGGGCGAGGGGATGTTCGCTGCGGGCCTCCAACGCGGCGGCCAGGTCGAGGACCTGCTCGCGGGTGGCGGCACCGGTGGCGGCGACGTCGATGACCGTCGGCCGGTTGCGGGTCAGCGTGCCGGTCTTGTCCAACGCCACACCCCGCACGGCGCCGAGCGCTTCGAGGGCGGCGCCGCCCTTGACCAGTACGCCGAGTTTGCTGGCCGCGCCGACGGCGGCGACCACGGTGACCGGCACGGAGATCGCCAGCGCGCACGGCGACGCGGCGACGAGCACGACGAGGGCCCGTTCGATCCAGGTGGCGGGGTCACCGAGCAGGCTTCCGACGACCGCGATGAGCGCGGCGGCGATCATCACCCCGGGAACGAGGGGTTTGGCGATGCGGTCAGCGAGGCGCTGGCTGGCGCCCTTGCGGGCCTGTTCGGCCTCGACGATCCGCACGATCTTGGCGAGGGAGTTGTCCTCGGCGGTGGTGGTGACCTCGACCTCGAGCACGCCGGTGCCGTTGATGGACCCGGCGTACACGTCGCTGCCGGTGGTGGCTTCGACCGGTACGGATTCGCCGGTGATGGCGGAGACGTCGAGGGCGCTGCGGCCGGTGCGGATGATGCCGTCGGTGGCGATGCGCTCGCCGGGCCGCACGATCATCAGGTCGCCGACGCGCAGCTCGGCCGGGGAGATGGCCTGTTCGATGCTGTCGCGACGGACGGTGGCCTGGGCGGGCACGAGGGCGAGCAGGGCGCGCAGACCGCGGCGGGTGCGGGCCAGCGAGTACTCCTCCAGCCCTTCGCTGATGGAGTACAGGAACGCCAGCATGGCGGCTTCGCCGACCTCACCGAGGATGACGGCGCCGACGGCGGCGATGGTCATCAGCGTGCCGACGCCGATCTTGCCCTTGGCCAGGCGGCGCAGCGTGGACGGCACGAACGTCCACGCGCCGACGGCGAGAGCCAGGGCCTGCAGGCCGATCTCCACCGGCCGCGGCGCGCCGGTCCACCCGGCGCCGTAGCCGGCCAGCAGCAGGACCCCGGCTACGGCGGCCGCGCGGATCTCGGAGACGTCCCACAGCCGTTCCGGTTCCCGCTCCTCGGCTTCGCCTGCGCCGGTGGGCTTGTCGTCGCCGCAGCCGCACGCGTCGCTCATCGGGCACCTGCTCGTCGTGCGACGGCGGCAGGGGCGCTGCCGGGTCGAGGGGTGGCAGTCATGGTCACGGGTCCTCTCTGAACTGGGGTTACAGGGATTTGATGAGGGCGGGGACGTGCCGGCGCTGCCGGATCAGCAGCGCGACGGCCAGCACGGTGTAGACGGCGGCGATCACGTAGCGGATGTTGGGTGCGGGCAGCACGAACTGCACGGCGAACAGGCCGAACAACAGCAGCGCCTCACCGCGGGTCAGCCGCAGGTCGGCCAGCACGGCCACGCCGAGCAGGGTCTGGGCGGTGGTGAGCACCAGCTCCTCGGTCTGCCGGGCGTCCAGCGGAAGCCCGGCGAACTCGCCGCCACCCAGGTAATACGCGATGGGAAGGCAGGCGATCAGGAGGGTCCACTGGTTGAGCTTGGCGGCCAGCAGGGCGCCCATGCCGTCGTCGGCCCGGCCGCGCAGCGCGAACGTGATCGCGACGATGACCTCCGGCGCTTCGGAGGCGATCGGGGCCAGCCACTGCACCAGCAGGAACTCGTCGATGCCCAAATCGGCGCCGGCGGCGACCAGCGAGTCACCGAACGGCTCCGCCGCGGCGAGGATGATCGCGCCGGCGGCGACGAACAGCGCGGCGACCAGGCCACGGCGGCGGGCGGCAGGCTGCGCCGCGACGGTGGCCGCGACACCGGCGAGTTCCTCCACGCCTTCCTCGTTGCCGCGGATGCGCCACAGGTAGGCGGCGAACAGGCCACCGAGCACCAGGGTGTCGTACCAGGCCAGCCGGCCGGTCAGCGGAATGACCAGGGCGTAGACGGTGGCGGCGGCGAGGAACACGATCTCGGTGCGCCGATGCGGCGCCAAGGTGACCCTGTCGCGCTCGCCGCGCACCCGGCGGCGGCGCACCGCGAAGATCGCGAAGGCGACCAGCAGCGGCCACGCCACCCCGATCAGCAGCCGGTTCGCCCCGGTCATGTTCGCCGTGGCGTAGGCGGCGTAGGCGGGGTCGTGGCCGGCGGTGTAGGCGAAGAAGATGTCCACCGCGTACTCGGGCAGGATCGCCACCAGCGCCAGGATGGCCAGCGCGAGGCTGCCGGAGATGTCCACCCGGGCGGCCTCCGACGCCCACATCAGCAGCGCCACCGCGGCCAGCACCGCAGCCCCGAACACCACCATCGCCGCCACCGG
>NZ_LEKG01000325.1:0-3306 GCF_001029515.1 Micromonospora sp. RV43
GCGCGGGGGCGGGGACCGCCGGTTCGGTCAGACGGACCGGCTGGTCAGTTTCCGCACGTCCCACAGCCACACGTCCAGCTCCTGCCGTCCGGGGCCGACCAGCTGCTCCACGGTGCGGCGCAGCGGCTCGGCGTTCTGCTCGTCGCGCGGCAGCACCACCACCGCCGCGTTCCAGTGCCGCAGCTCGTCCAGGTAGCGGCGCCGCTGGCGGTCGTCCAGCTTCGGCGTACGGCCGGTGGACGATACCTCCCGCAGCATCTCGCCGATGCCGCTGGGGCGGCCGCCGAAGCGCCCGGGGTCGCCTGTGACGCCGTTGCGCGGCGCGAGGAAGTAGCCGCCGGGGATCTTGAAGTCGAGGTTGGTGCTGGCCGCCCAGCGCATCGGGTCGGTGTTGCCCATCGCGGGCACCGGCACTGACACGAGCGTCTGGTCCGGCCCGACGTACTTGCGCCACCTGTCGGCGGTGATGAACTCCGGCACCGGCTCCCGGGTGGTGACCTGCAACGGCATCGGCGCGATCGGCAGCAGCGCGAGGACCAGGCCCGCGGCGGTGAGCTTGCGGGCGGTACGCCGGTCCACGCCTCGCAGCGCCCAGGCGCGACGGACCGCGTACGCGAGCAGGATCGCCACCGTCACGCCGGTGATCAGGCCGAAGCGGGTCGGCACCACGGCGTCGAGCAGCGGCAGCCGTACCAGCAGCTCCCACGGGCCGGTGGCGATCTCCCGGTCCCACCAGGAGATCCGCTCGCCGAGGGAGAGCACGGCGAAGAACAGCCCGGTGGCGGCGAGCGCGCGGACGATCACGTCCCGCCGCAGCCACACCACGATGCCCACGACCAGCAGCGACAGGCTCCAGCCGAAGAACGCGTTCTCCTCCGAGTAGTTCGGCGCGAGGTTGACGTTGGCGCGTTCGTTGCCGCCGAACGTGGGCGAGCCGGGCGCGAAGAACGCGGCGATGTCGTTGCCGTAGTCGCGCACCGCGTCGCTGAGCCCGTGGTACGCCATCGGCCCGGCGAACTGCACCCACAGCGGGTACGCCAGCAGCGCCCCGGCCAGCGCCGCGCAGACCGCCAGCCCGGCGCCGAGCGGCCGCCACGCGGTCGTCCACCGCTCGCGCTGCTGCACCACCACGGCGATCAGGAACACGCCCAGGGCCAGCGCGGTGAAGAGGAGGATCTCCTCGTTGATGAACGCCTGCGCGGTGACCAGCAGCGCCAGCAGCACGCCGTCGCGGACCGGCCGGGCCGACCGGGTCAGCACCAGCACCCGCCACACGATGAACGGCAGCAGGAACTGGCTGATGATGTTCGGGTGCCAGTTGGCGTGCGACAGCATGGCCGGTGAGAACCCGCAGAACCAGGCCGCCACGGCGGCGGCCGGGCGGTGCCGGATCAGGTGCCGGGACAGCACCCGGTACCAGGCGGCGGCGGTGCCGGCCAGGCCGAGCGTGACCAGCGTGACGAAGGAGACCGCCGGTCCGAACAGGAGGGTCACCGGCACCATCGGGATGCCCAGCGCCAGGATGGCGGTGTTCGCCATCAGGTTGACGCCGTCGGGGTAGTTGAACTGCTCGGTGAAGAACGGGAACTCGCCGTGCAGCACCACCCGCACCGAGTGGGCGAGGAAGAACTGCACCTGCGCCGGGTCGCTGCTGTAGAGCGCGGCGACCCGTCCGGCCGGGTCGACCCAGATGCCGCTGGTGACCCAGATCGCGGCGAGCAGGAATCCGCCGTACACGGTGAGGTCGATCCGCCGGCGCGTCCACCGCCACCGGCGCGCGCGCCGCGCGCCCGGCGTGGCCGGCGCCTCGGGTGTGGTCGGCGTGGTGGTCGCCGGCTCCGGCTCGGCGGTGATGGTGACCGACGGTGGGTCCAGGGTGACGGCGCGGTGGCCCGTCGGGGCGGCGGCGTCCGGCGTCGAGGCGCCGCGGGTCTCGGCAGGCGTCACAGTCGGCGGAGTCTACCGGAGCCGGATATTGGTACCCGAATCGCCCGTCACGTTCCGCAGTGGCCGATCGGCCGAAAGGGTGAGCCGGGCGCGGCCGGGTGACCGGTCGTCTCGTACCATGTGGGCTTCCGACCGACGACCGGCGAGGGGATCAGGGTGCTTTCAGCCCGCCGAGGCGCTACGACGGGCATCGCGCTGGCAGCTCTGCTGCTGGTCACGGCCGGTTGCGGACCGGTCGCCGAACGGCAGCCGGCGGACCTGCGGGTCGGCTACGACAGCCTGGACGGCACCCTCGCGGTGTGGCCGCCGCGCGGCAGCCTGGCCCGCGACGCCGCGGCCACCGCCGCGATCACCACAGCGGTACGCGACTGGCGCTCCCCGGTGGACGACCGGGTGCACGTGCCCACGTCCGGCATCCTCTTCTCCGGTCAGGTCGCCGGGTCGGCGCTCGCGCTCGTCGCCGCCGACGTGCCCGGCGAGTCCGCCTCCTGGCTGCTGCAACTCGACCGGGACGGGCAGCGCTGGCGGGTCGTCCACGCCACCGAGTACACCGATCCCGGTTACCTGGTCTACTCCGACGTGCTGCCGGTGCGGGAGCCGTCCGGCCGCCGCTACCTCACCTCGGCCCGCGTCGAGCGCCTGACCGGGCCCGACGGCAAGGTGCTCGGCACCACCGACGGCGTCACCGACCCGGTCGCCGTACCGGCCTGCCGGGCCGTCGAACTGACCGCGACGCTGCGGGCCACGCCGTCGCTGCCGCGCGGCCGGGCCGCGGACCGCGTCCTCGACCTGGGTACGGCCACCGAAGCGCCCCGCTACCCTCTGGTACGCGACGAGACGGGTGCCGGCAAGCGTGCGCTGACCGGATTGGACACCTGCGTGCTCGCCGGTGAGCGGGGCCCGTTCGGCAGCGTGCCGCGCCGCATCGGCGACCGCGAGGCTCCCCGCTCCGCACCCGAGTCCTGGCCGATGGCGAAGATCGCGACGCGTTCGCTCGGCTCGGTGGCTCTCGGCGAGGGCGAGCCGGGCGAGTTGGAGCAGCTCAGCTGGGAGACGCCGGCCGGGACGATGACGGCCGTGGTCTACCGGCCCGCCGACGGTGGCACTCCGGTGGTCTCCCCCGCCGACCGGTCCACCACGCTCCAGGCGTACCACCTGCCGATGCCGGGCCGGCCGCTGGCGGTGCTGTCGTGGCGTACCCGGGACGCCTCGTTCTCCGCCCCGCCCGGCACGACCCGCCTGGTCGACCGTCCCGGCCTGGTGGTCGTCGAGCACACCGACCAGAGGCAGACGTTCAGCCTGGCCGGCACCGAGAAGACCTGGTACCGCTCCCTCCCCACCCCCTGACCCTCGCAGCAG
>NZ_LEKG01000326.1:0-3191 GCF_001029515.1 Micromonospora sp. RV43
GGGTCAGATGTCGCGTGGGCCGAAAGCGCCGTGCTCGGCGCGGGCCCTGGCGAGGGCCCTCTCCCGGATCAGTTCGCTGGTGGTCGGCTCGTCGGGGACGGCTCGCTCGCGGCGCATCAGTCGCTCGCGGATTTCGGTCATCACCGGGCCGATCACGGACATGCCTCGCTTCAACCGGCGGTCTCGATCCTCGTCTGTTTCCCACCGGTTCTTCAGCGCGAGCGGTGGGGAGTGGCCCTCGACGCGGCGCCGCTCGGCGCGGATCTGGCGGACCAGCCGCCGGACGTGCGCCGGCATGATCCGGTCGGTCGACTCGCGGTAGTGCAGCGACACCGCGAGCTTGGCGTCCTCGAAGTCGAGGTCGCCGAGGTCTTGGTGCCAGGCCATCACGTCGGTCTCGCCGATCTTGCGGTAGTCGCGGGTGGAGGCGAGGCCCAACAGGAGGGCGACTTCGGAATGGTTCATCGGGATCCGCCCCTCTCTTCGAAGCGCTTGGCGAGGGCAAGGGCGTTAGCCATGCCCCGGTCGGCAGGGGATTGGTAGGCGTCCGGATCGACCGCAGTGCCGTTTGAGACGGCGAGCGCACGGCTGTCCGGCACCGGCCGGAGGTGACCGCCACGACGAGGCGGCTGCTGGTCGTCGGCCCGCAACATCCACTTCTGCCAGGCCATGTCCCAGTTGATCTTGGTGCAACCCTTTCCGGTCTCTGACCACCAGTGCAGGCAGAACTTCTCGTTTTCGCGGTCGAGGTCGATGCCGAGGTGCTTTCCGGCGGCCCAGTCGAGCAGGCGCTGACTCGGCTTCCAGTCCTCAGGGAGTCGTCTACCGCGCTTTGTTTTGGTGTCCGGCTTGGTGGGGGTAGGCGTCGCCGGAGGCGCGGGGGCCCCAGCCGAAGGCTGGGGATGAGGTTTGTGGTTTGAGGGTTGGGGACTTACGTACGGACCTTTACTAACCACAACCCCGTCGGAAGCCGATGCCCTACCCGATAGGCTATCGACCTGCGAAAACGTCTCTTCCGAGTAGGAAGGGGGTGGACTGGTCTCCGGAGACTGATCCGATTGGGAACCGGATAGGCTATCGGCTACCCCATCGACGGGTAGACCGAGCCGGTTGAACTCGAATGCGAGGGTTCGCCGAACTGACGCCGACTCCACTTCCTGCGCCGCCCGGATGATGACTGGCCGCCGCTTCGGGTTGCCGTAGCCGTTGTCCCACCGAACGAAAGACCGCACGAGAAGTTCCTCCGTGTCGGGGTCGACCACGATGAACCGGCCAGTCTCCAGCTCCTGAAGATCCGTCACGATGCTCTGCGGCGTGGTGTCCTTAGCGCAGCGGGACCACCGCTTGATGTTCAGCGACAGCACACCGGCCGCGCTGATGTCGGGCTGTGTACACAGCAGCAGAAACAGCCGCTGGCCCCCACCGGTGAGCGCCCGGAAGTCGTCGTTGCGCCAGATGGCCGTCAGGATGTTCGCGTATCTGCGCGACACAGGCACTCCTATGTCTTGGTGCTGGTCAGGGGCGGTATCTGGCTTGGTTGGTCAGCTCGGCGGCCGGATCGGCGGATCGGGGTTCATGGCCTTCCTCCTCTTGGCACCTCGGCGTAATTACATCGCCGTGTCTAGACGAAAGCTAGCACCCGGTATAGACAAGATCAAGCCGGGCGGGTCTATACCGTCGCTCTGATGCGTCTATATCGAATCGGATCCGGTATCCTGCCCGCTGTATAGACGTGTTGGAGGGCGGCAGGATGGTCGAGCGCCGAAAGCGACAGCCTGGTCCGGCTGCTACTGGTCGGCCGGCTCGGGACAAGCTGGGCACCTTCAAGCTGCCCCGGGTCGAGTGGGAGCTGTTCGGCGTCAACGCCGAAGGGCTGGAAACCGACCGGTCCGCCGAACTGCTGAACTTCGTCCGCTGGGTGATCCGCGATCCCCGAGCCGCAGCGCCTCGCCGCCCGGACGCCAGCGCGCCTCCGCCGGCCGTCGACCCGGATGCCCCGCCGATTCAGCTCGGCACCTTCCGACTGGCCACCGCCGAGTGGAAGGCCCTGGCGCTGGCCAGCCGAGCACTGAAGAGCAACAGCTCCGCGGAACTGCTGAACTTCGTCCGCTGGTTCAACCACGATCCCGGTGCCCGGCGACTCCGCCGCGCGCCGAGCAGGACAGCAGCACCCTCCACACTCTCGACCGCCGGTGCCCGCCGGCCGCCCGCACCCGAGGCCGCCAGCGAAGAACCCAAGGACGCGCTCGGCACATTCCGACTGCCGGGGCCGGAGTGGCGGGCCTTCAAGGGCAACACCAACAAGCTCGGCAGCAACCGCTCCGCCGAGCTGCTGAACTTGGTCCGCTGGGTCAACCACGACCCGCGCGGAAGGACGCCCCGCCGGCCGCCGGCCGCCGAACAGAGCTGACCCGCTCGTCACGCCACCACCCCCCACCGACCGTGGGAAGGGCTGTGCTGGTTCGCGCCGAGCGGCACCCCGCTCGCGATCCCGTGCTGCCTTCGGATCCGCAGGACGTGCCGGGGAGTCACCCCGATCCGCTCGCCGATCTCCCGGTCGTTCCACCTCCGTCGGGCCGCGATCCGGATCGCGGCCCGCTTCTCCGCAATGCTCAGCGGCCGGGCCGGCTCACCGGCGAGCGCCCGTTCCACCGCGACCAGGTCGACGTCGGTCAGCGACCCTGCGCCATACCACTGGCGCTGCGTCCGGGGGCGCTGCTTGCGGCGGCGGCGCACCGGCGGCCGCACCCTCACCGACCCGGGTGCCCGCCACGGCGACTGCGTCGGGCGCACCACGCCTGCCGGCACAACCGGCCACAGCAGCCCGTGGCCGACGAGCCGGCGCACCTGCCGCTGCACAGGCGCCCACGACCGGCGACGCAGCAGCACGGCGAGATGCCGCACCGTCGCCGGCGTTCCGCGCTCGTTGACGTGCTCGTCGACTGCGCAAAGCAGGTCCAGGGCCAGCCGGTCGCCCGGAGTCACGCTGCCCGCGCTTCGGCGGTCGGCGCGCGGCCGTCTTCGACGCCGCAGCGAGCGCACCGCTCGTTGCGTGCGAGGTGGCGGCGACGGGCGGAGTCGGTACCGCAGGGCAGTAGGTCGTTGGGGCCGGGCGCATCGGCACTGGTGGTGGTGGTCATCGCATCCCCTGGTAGTCCTGAAGCTGGGTAGGGGCGGGGATGTAGAGGGGG
>NZ_LEKG01000327.1:0-3136 GCF_001029515.1 Micromonospora sp. RV43
CCCGGTCGGCCAGCCGCGACTCCGCCGACGTCCGCCCGGCCTCGGCCTGGTCCCGCTCCCGCTCCACCACCCGCAGCTGCTCGCGGGCTTCGACCGCGGCGGCCTCGGCCGTCTGTCGCGCGGCGGCTCCTGGCCTTGCGGGGCGGCGCAGGTGGGGCAACTGGTGGTGGCGGTGGCGTGGCGCTGTTGCTCCTCTTGGCGGGCTTCGGCGCGGTGCTCGGCGTCGATCTCGGCCGCGTCGCCGGCGTGTTCGTCGTGCTCTCGCCAGGACAGGTAGTCGTCGTCGGTGGGGGCGTCGAACATCGTTGATCTCCGTTGGTCGGATGGTGCGGGTCGTGGCGGTCGGTGGGTGATACCGGCTTGGGTGTTGGGTTATCGGGCGTCGGTTGTCGCGCTGCCGCCGTCGTCTGCGCTGGTGGGGGTGTGGCCTACGTCGATCAGTTGGCGGATCAGGGCACGTTTGGAGGCGGTGGGGCGGTGCGCGTCTGGGTCGAACGTGATGGTGTCGAGGTGGGTGAATCGGGCGGCCAGGAGTGCGGTGAGACGGGTCTGATGGGTGGGGTCGATCTCGGGCGATTCGTAGCGGCGACGGATCGCGTCGGCGGTGGTCTTGCCGTAGCTGGTGAGGATTTCGGGTAGTTCGGGGTTGCCGGCTGGGAAGGCCTTGTCGATGTCGGCGAAGATGCCGTCGGTGAGCCGGCGGGAGGCGCGGACCTCTGCGGCGGTGCCGAGCAGTACGACTCCGTAGTCATGGGGTGCGGGGGCGGGCTGGTGGACGCCCTTGCAGTGGAGGGCCTCGGCGATGCCGATGAGGATGGTCGCTCGGGCCTCGCCGTGACCGTCGGCGCCGGGAACGGGGTGTGTGGCGATGGTGAGGCGTGAGTGTCGAGTGCCGCAGGCCGCGCGGGCGGCGGCGGGGGTGATGTCGTGGCGGGCCATGAGCTCCGCCGCGGTGTGGCGGGCGGTTTCGCGTAGAGCGGCGGGGGCGGTCGCGTCGGTTGCGACGGTGAGGTATGCGGCGACCTGGTCGATGGGGTCGGGCGTAGGGCTGGTCATCCTCGGGGCTGCCTTTCGAGTGATGCCGGCGGCATCGGTTTGGTGGGTGAGTGGGGGCGGCGTAGCCGGGGGTGCGGGGGCGGCGCGTGAGCGCCCCGCTCGGGGTCGGGCGCTCGATGCGCCCGACCCCGTGGCCGGCGCTCAGGTGGACAGAGCGCGGCGGCTGGTGGCGTTGACTCCGGGGTCGCCGACATCGGCGAGGCGGGCGGCGGCGCGGCCGGCGGTCCTTCCGTCCTTGGTGGTGCGGTGGGCGTGCTTGTCGAGGTCGCCGAATCGCTCGGCGATGAAGGCGTCAATCCGCTTCGCGCGGTCGGCGAGGATGAGCGCTGCGCCGGGGTTGGTGGTCGGGTCGGTCAGCGGGCGGCGACGGGCGGTAATCCGCGCGGCGACGGTGTCGCCGTAGCCGGACAGGAACGACGAGAGGAAGTCGCGGGCGCGGCGCTGCTCGGCGGCGGCGCTGGCGGCGGCGGTCTGCGCCTGGGCGAGGATCAGCGGCAGGAGTTGCCGCAGGTGGTGAACGTCCGACGTCGCGCCGACCACAATCACGGTGTAGGGGCGGGGGGCCGGAACGGGTTTCAGGATGACGCGGCATCCCATGGCACGGGCGACGTCACCGGCCAGTACGGCGCGTGCTTCGCCATGGCCGTCGGTGTTGAGCAGGGCGACGGGCGCGCAGTTGATTCCTTCCGGGGCGTCGCCTCGGGCGGCGGCGGCTTGGTCGGCGGTGATGCCGTGCCGTCCGATGAGTTCGGCGGCCTTGGCGGCGGCTGCCTCGCGTTCACCGAGCGGCGCTGCCTCGTCTTCAGCGATGGCGAGGCACGCGGCGATACGAGCGGCGATTTTCGTGCGGTTGGTCATGATGCCTCCCGGTCGGGAGGCACGGGGAGGGCAGACCCTCCCCGTGCCTAAAATTCTAGCACACTAGACAGTGGTGGCCGTCGCGGCGATCGCGGCGCGGGCGGCGCGGCGCTGCTCCCGGCGGGCTTCCCGCTCTCGGTCGCTGCGCGCGATGATCTGCCCGACTGCGGCGGCGAGATCGGCTACGGCGTCGGGGTGTTCGGCCGTGACCTCGTAGGCGGCGGCGACGGTGCGGCTGTCGTGGTCGACGTGCACGCGGCTGCCGTGCAGGGCCTCCGTCGGCGCGGGCCAGTCCAGGCCGTACCCGGCTGCGGTGAGCTGGTCAAGAAGGTTGTTCCACAGGATCTCTGCGGCGTCGGCTACGGGCTCGTAGTTGGTGCAGGCGGGGCAGAGGCATCCGGGTTCGCACGGTTGCCCAGCCTCGGCGTTGCAGGCGACGCACTCGCCGCGCTTCTCCGGCGGGAGTTCGGTGGTCTGGGCGACGTCGTAGACACGTCCGGTGCGGAACTTCGGCTTACCGGTGTCCTCGTCCGCCTCGTCGTCGGCTTCGGCGCTTTCGGCCTCCTGCTCGTCCGAGGTCTCGGGCTCGTCGGCGTCGGTGTCCTTCTTGTCCTTGCCGACCGGCTTGATCAGCCTCAGCGCGGTTTCGCCCTCCTTGACTACCCGGCCGCGCTGCAACCATCCCTTGAAGCTGTCCACGTCGGACAAAACAAAACCGCGTTCGTCGGCCTGCTGGGCGAGCAGGGCTTGGTTTCGCAGGCTGTAGGACAGGATCCGCAGGGACACACCGCCCGTCGCCGCGTGGCGCGCGAAGCGGCGGATGCCTTCGGCGTCTTCGAGCTGCTCGGTCGAGCTGTTCATGACCTGCCGGTCGCGCTGGCGGAACTCCCGGATCTGCTCGTCGCTGTAGCGGCTTGCGCGCTTGCGAGGGGCGCTACGGGTGGTCGACTTGCGGGGCATGGGGTGAACTCCTGTCCTGGGCCGCTCGGCCCTATATTTAAAATTCTAGCACACTTGCTGGGCTGGGTGTTAATCAGGTCAGTCCGGTTTCCGCGTATCGCTGAGCGTGAGCGGGGCAGAGGGCGGCGCCGAACGTGAGGACCGTGGGTACGTCGTGGCATCCGAGGTGGTCGCATCCGGCGGGTGGCATCTTGTGCAGGTCTCGCCAGAGGTTGGCGACGATGGTTTCCGTTGTGTGGGGCAGGCGGTGGCGGGGCAGGTG
>NZ_LEKG01000328.1:0-3133 GCF_001029515.1 Micromonospora sp. RV43
GTGGAGACGGAGAACAGGGCGCCGTCGGGGTCGCGCAGGGCGGCGCTGCGTCCGGCCGGGTTGTCGCGCGGCGGGACGAGGATGGTGCCGCCCAGCTCGGCGGCCCGGGCGGCGGTGGCGTCGGCGTACTCGCCGGCGATGGAGAGGTCGTGCATGGTGGCGAGCACTGTGAGCCCGTGTGCGCGGCGGAGCTGGTCGACCAGTTCCAGCACCTCCTGCTGGTGCCCGATGTCCAGCGCGCTCGTCGGCTCGTCGAGCAGCAGCAGGGTGGCGCCCTGGGCCAGCGCCCGGGCCAGGAAGACGCGCTGCCGCTCGCCGCCGGAGAGGGTGGCCAGCTCGCGGTGGGCGAACGGGCCCAGGTCGAGCCGGTCCAGCACCTCGTGCACGGCGGCCAGGTCGGCGGCGGACTCGCGGCCCAGCGGCGGGATGTACGGGGTGCGCCCGAGCAGCGCGTAGTCGAACACCGACATGCCGATCGGTACGACCGGGGACTGCGCCACGGTGGCCACGATCCGGGCGCGGTCGCGGCGGCGGAGCGCGCCGATCGGCGTACCGAAGAGGGCCACCTCGCCCGGGCCGGTGAGCAGGCCGCCGACGGCGCGCAACAGCGTCGACTTGCCGGCGCCGTTGGGTCCGATCACTGTGACCCACTCGCCCGCCGTGACTGTGAGGTCGACGCCGGCCAGGACCGGGGTGCCGCCGAGGGCGACGCGCAGGTCGTGGACGCGCACCGCGGGGGCGTTCACATCGCCACCCGGCGGGCGGTCCGCAGGACCAGTACGAAGAACGGGCCGCCGAGCAGCGCGGTGACCACGCCGATCGGGATCTCGGCGGGCGCGGCGGCGGTCCGGGCGACCACGTCGGTCAGGGCGAGGAACGCGCCGCCGAACAGCATCGACAGCGGCAGGATCACCCGGTGGCTGGAACCGGCGAGCAGCCGCATGGTGTGCGGCACGATGATGCCGACGAAGCCGATCAGCCCGGACGCGGACACGGCGGCGGCGGTGCCGAGCGACGCGGCGGCGATCAGCAGGTAGCGGGAGCGCTGCGGGTGCAGGCCGAGACCGGCGGCCTCGTCGTCGCCGACGGAGAGCACGTCCAGTTCACGCCGGTGCAGCAGCACCACCACGGAGGTGAGCACGAAGTACGGCAGGACCAGCCACACGTCGTGCCAGCCGGCGGTGGCCAGCCGCCCGAGCAGCCAGGAGTAGACCTGCTGGATGTTGTCGGAGTGCTGTTGCAGCAGGTACGTCTGCCCGGCGGCGAAGAACGCCGACACCGCCACCCCGGCCAGGATCAGCGTGGCCGGGGACCGGTCCCGGCCACCGGCGGCGCCGAGCAGGTACGTCAGCACGACCGCGCCGAGCGACCCGACGAACGCGGCCAGCGGAATGGTGATCGGCAGCCCGGTCAGCGACCCGCTCGCACCGGCGCCGAGCACGATCGCCGCGGTGACCGCGAATCCGGCTCCGGCCGCCACGCCGAGCAGGTACGGGTCGGCCAGCGGGTTGCGGAAGACGCCCTGGTAGCAGCCGCCGGCCAGGGCGAGGAGCGCGCCGACGAGCAGGCCGAGCACGACCCGGGGCAGCCGCAGCTCGGTGATGATCGCGACTTCCCGCTCGGTGAGCCCGCTGTCCAGGTGCACCCCGGGCAGCAGGTTGAGCAGTTCGGCCGCGACGCTGCCGGGCGGCAGGCTGACCGGGCCGAGCGAGACGCCCGCGACCAGCGCGACGAGCACCGCCACGACACCGGCGAACAGCCAGCGCTTGCGCAGCCCGGCGGGCCGGATCGGGGCACCGGCCGCGCCGCGCGCCCCACGCCGCCCCGGCCGGGACAGCAGCCGGGCACCCGGCCGGGGCGCGTCGGGCGTCCCGGCCGGGTTCGGGGCGGATTCCGCCTGTCGTAGGGCCACGGTCAGGCCGGGACCTTGGCGGTGGCGTCGACGATCACCTTGAGCAGTTCGACCACGCGCGGGCCCCAGCGCGAGGCGATGTCGTCGTCCAGCTCCACGATCTGGTTGTTCTTCACGGCGGTGATGCCGGACCAGCCGCTGCGCGCCTTCACCGTGTCGGCGCTCTGCTTGCAGCACTTGGTGTCGGAGAGGAAGACGAAGTCGGGGTTCGCCTTGACGATGACCTCCTGGGAGAGCTGCGGGTAGCCGCCGTTCTTCCCGTCGGCGTCGGACGCGTCGGCGATGTTCTCCAGGCCGGCGAGCGCGTAGATGGTGCCGATGAAGGTCTTGCTGGTCGCGCTGTACAGCTCCGGGCCCAGCTCGTGGTAGTAGGTCGGCTTCTCCGTACGCTTCGGCAGGTCCTTGGTCAGCGCGGTGATGTCGTCCTTCATCTTCTGCACCACGGCGTCCGCCTCGGACCGGTGGCCGGTGAGCGTACCCAGGTCGGTGAGCTGCCGGTACGTGTCGTCGAGCGTGGCCGCGGCGGGGATCTGCAGGACCGGGATCTTCAGCGCGACGAGCTGGTCGGCGATCTTGTTGAGGTTGTCGGAGATCACCACCAGGTCGGGGTTGCGGGAGGCGACGGCCTCGGCGTTCGGCTGGTAGCCGGACAGGTCGGTGCGGGGCGCCTCGGCCGGGTAGTTCGACTGGTCGTCGACGGCGGTGACCTGCTTGCCGGCGCCGATGGCGAACAGCATCTCGGTGGAGGTCGGCGAGAGCGAGACGATCTTCTCGGGCCGCTTCTCCAGCGTCAGCTTGCCGACTGTGGCCGGGAACGCGCCGCCGGAGCCGCCGGCGGCGGGGGTGTCGGTCGAGGTCTTCTCGGCGCAGCCGCCGAGGAGCAGCACGCCGGCCGCGAGCGCGGTGGCGAAGAGCCGGGGGGTACGTCGGGACATGGGGCCTCCTGTCGGTCGAGGAGTGTGGTGCTTCGCCGACAGGGGGAAAGGCCCGTCCGCGAGGCGCCCTTCCTCGAGAGCGCGTGTCGCGACCGGGCCTCAGGCGACCTGGCTCGTCCCACGTCCGTCGGCGCCGGCGGAAGGCCAGCGCCGCGCGTACGGGGCATCACAGTTGCGGGACAGCGCCGGTTTCACACCGGCTTCGCTGTGGCACGGTCGGTGCCACGGTAGCGCACGACCAGCGGAGATCGTCCGGACGGGCCTTTCCCCCTGTCGGCGAAGCACC
>NZ_LEKG01000329.1:0-3060 GCF_001029515.1 Micromonospora sp. RV43
GTGCTATCCCGTCGCGATACACATGTCGCCGCTCGCCGCCGCGACCGCGGCGGCGAGCGGCGACATGTGTATCGCGACGGGATAGCACAGCAGCAATGCCGCAAGGGCCACGTAGCGTGAGGGGGAGACGCGGGCGACACATGGTATTCGAGCCGCGCCCGGCCGGCGATGAAGAGGGCGGGGCCGAGCAGGATGGGCGCGATCCAGGTTGCCGGGGCGTGACCGAGGGGCTGTTCGATGGTGATCTCGTAGCCGAGAGCCGTGGTCACGACACCGACGATCATGATGAGGTGCGTGTCGGCGGCAGACCGGCCGATGACCGACGGCGCTCGGGAATGTGCGATCGCCTCGGCGAGAATGTGCCCCGCCCGGTAGTAGTACAGGCGCCACAACGCCGCCGAGGTGAGCGCGGCGACGACGAAGGCGAGGGTGTGGTCGCGGTCGAACGGTCCGGTGCTGTAGGTGAAGCCGATCACCAGGATCGTCTCACCGAGCGCGATGAGGAAGAACTGCTGGTACCTCTCGGCGAGGTGCTCCGCGGTGATGTCCCAGCGTTCTGGTTCGGAATGCCCCAGGCCCGGCAGGGGCCATCCGGTCCGCACCGCAGCATACTCCACGGCGAGGGCGGCTGCCCAGGCCGGCACGAGGACTGGACCGTCCACGAAGGCTCCGATGATCCACAGCGCGCCGGTGACGCCGTACGTGATCAACATGCGGCCTTTGAGCAGCCGGCGATCCCGGTCGTGGATCACGAGCATCAGGATCAAGGGACGGGCGAGTTGCCCAGCCGCGTAGGCGATGGCGAATGCCTCGGCATAGCCGTCGAAGGCGCGCGGGACCGTTACCCCCATCACCAGCCCGGCGCCAACGCCACGGCGACCACGGTCTGCAGGGCCAACGAATCCGGGTGGTAGCGGCTGGTGGTCCAGGCGGTTCCCTGCCAGAGGCCGAACAGTGCCAACAACAACAGCAGGGTCAGAAACGCCTGCCAGAGCGCCTGCGGCCAGGCTCGCCCGTCCGGCTCGATGACCATGTGATCGTAGACGCGGGACACGATTCGGGTCAGCGCGAAGACGAACACCAGGTCGAAGAACAGCTCGAGAAAGGTCGCCCGCGATTGGCGAGTCTGTGCTGGCGACGTCGGCTCCGCCGGATGGTGCTGCCACACGAATCCTCACCCCCGAAGAGGTCATAGCACGCGTCCGGCATGGAATTCGTCGAATAGTCCTGACTCGTCTTGCGGTAGAGACACCGTCGACCTGCCGACGTGGTGCTGTGCGCCCTCAGGCGTGGTCGTTCGGGGCTGGGCCGACGTCGATGGGCGCCTTGTAGATGTGGACCGGGTACTCGACGGCGGCGGCGCCGGTCAGCCCGGCGGTGCGGTTGAGCTGGGCCGCGGGCATCCACAGGTGCCGTCTGCTGTCGATCCAAAGGGCGTCGCACCAGACGAGCCGCGGATCGGTGAGGAATGGGCTCATCCGCCGGTCCGGAGCGATGGTCAGGAGTCGGCGGTTCTCCACATCGCTGAGGTAGATGGTGCCGGCCGCGTCGATGGCGGTGCCGCCGGTGGTCGGGGTGTCGGCCCAGTGCTGGACTTGATCGCCCAGCCTCTGCGCGGATGTGGCCGGATTGTCGAGGTAACGGGTCTCGACCCGGGACATCGGTCCGGACAGCGGTTGGAAGTACAGGTAGCGCCCGTCCGGTGACACCTCGATCTGGTCGCAGTGCACCCGCAGCTCGGCGCCGTGCGCGTCGCGCAGGACCTGCCCGTCGGCGTAGAGCGGACCCTGGTTGACGGTCGCGGGGTGGTTGTCCAGCACCCGGCGGGACCGGCCGCTGTCCAGGTCGACGACGATCAGGCCGGCGGCACCGGAGTCGCTCACGTAGGCCAATCGGCCGTTGAACCGCACATCGTCGATGTAGCTGTGCTCGTACGTCGCCGGACCGAGGTCGTAGCTACGATGGACCTGGTCGCGGTCGAGGTCGACCGAGATCAGCCGGGCGCCCCCGGGTACCTGCGGCTGGCCGAGGCCGGCGGCCCCGGCGTCGACGATCCACAACTGCCCGTCCGGCCCGACGCGTAGCGCGTTGACATGCACGAACCGTCCCCGCGGGTCGTGTTCGGCGCGCACCTCGTTCCACCTCGCATCCGGGTACGGCGCGAACCGGCCACCCGTCAACGCCTCGGCCACCTGGACACCGGGTCCGTCCGTGGACGGGTAGCTGACGAACAGTCTGCCGGAGGTGGTCGTCGTGACACCGGTCCAGACCCGGTCGCCCGAAAGCACAGGTATCAGGCGAGGATCCTCCCGGCCGGGCATCGTGGCCATATGGGTGAGTCCTTCCTTCGTCCGGCGGGACCCTGGTCACCTGCTGTCGAGGCGGCCCTGGTCCGACCGGTTTCGACGTGCGCCGCGTACCCCTGGGGCGCAAGGTCAACCGCGCCGGCCGACAACGTGCTGATCCGCCGCGACCTCGTCGTCGCCGGGGACTGAGGATCCGGCTCACCTGCTGGCTCCGAGGAGGTCGTCCGCGATGGGTGTCCAGTAGGGCAAGGAAGCCGCCATGTGTTCGCGGGTTCTCGGTGGGCGTCTGCCGTGCCTGCCCGCCTGTGCCACGAGCGCGCCACTATGTCCGATCGGCAGCAGCGCGATGGTGAGCGTCATGGCGACGACCAGTCCGATCTGCCACGCACCGTAGCGGATGACATGAAGCGCGGAGTCGCCGACGACGAGACCGAGCCCGACCCGAGCAGCGTCTCGGCGGTTCGCCGGGCACGTTGACCGATCGCCGGCGCGATCGTGCCGGCCGTAGCGCTGGGAGCGAACACCGGCATGGGGTTGTGCAGGAAATCCCGGGCAATCACCCAGGACAGCGCGGCGGCCAGACCCGCCTGGGTGGCGATCAGCACGATGACCGAACTGCCGGCGGAGGATCCGTGCGCCGGTTCCGACCCGGTCGGGCACGTCGACGGTGGCGCGTCGGCGAGATCGGCTGCCATCTCAGGAAATGGGGACAGCACCGATCGTCGTTGCCCTCGACCATGCACGCTCTTACCCG